>JAFAPL010000512.1 GCA_019247135.1 Chloroflexota bacterium
GCAGTTCGCTGCGAACCTTACGGGCCGAGCGTCGCTACGAGCGGCTGGATATCACTGGTCTGACGGGCATCACCGACGCGCAGCGACAGGCGCTCACCGCGCTCGGAGCGGTGGACCGGTTCCTTGGCTCTCCAGGCCCCAAGTTGGCCGGCTGACGATCCCTGACGCGAGTGTCTCCCTGAGCGAGTTTGAACGCTCTCCGTGCTGGCCCGCATGGTTCGACAGCTCGAAGTGGCTCAGGAGGCGCCGTGCAGCGAGCGGGCACCGGGGCGGCACGTCTGGGCCTCCGGTGGCTCAATCGGCGTCTGACGGTGACGACCGTATCCAGGCGATAAAGCGCGCCTCCTCCGCCTCCTGCTCCGGGGTGAGTGGCGTGCCCGAGTACGTCAGCCGCCAGGTACCGGGCCCGTCGGCAGGCACGCTATTGGGATGCGGTACGGCGGCGGGTCCAGCTCCGCCACGGCACGCAGGGCCCCATCCCGCTGCAGGCCGAGACGCACTTGGTGCTCGTCCGACCCGAGTGCGTCAGCCACGCTGTCGGCAACCCGGCGGAACGGAAGCTGCGTCTGCGGGTATCGGGTTCGTCCCGACTCGGTCAGGCGAACCAGGTACGAGCGCCGTCACTCGGACGCGGCAGCCGCACGAGGTCGCCGCGTTCGGAAATGCGCCGCAGCATGGCCGAGAGGTGGTCGGGCGAATCCCAGTCCAGCGCGTGAGCCGAGTGGGGGTCACGGGACCGGTCGCGGCGAGGCTGGCGTACAACCCGAATTCGCTAGCGTCAAGGCCGGCCTGGATGGATCTTTGCGCCGATCCCGCGGACCATAACCAAGGTAACCAGGGCGTGCGCGACTGACCGAACGCGAGTGTGCGGTATGTGCCCGGGAGCCATCGGAATACACCGCGTCAAAGTGGCTCCAGGGTCTGGGAGGCCAGGGCCTGCCAGTCAACACTTCGCTGTTGATGGCTATTCGCGTGTTATCGGCGGAACTCGTTGATCACCGGTGTCAAGCGACGTTCGAGATTCTCGCGCGTCGCTCAACAACCGTTCCGCGGAACATGTGACGAGGTTGAGCTCGACCAATCCGTGCTGTGTTTGGCCGGTTGTTCAGCTGCCAAAGGAACGGGTCAAGCGGGCGCTAGTGGCGCAGCCAAGGCGTCGGGAGTTTCGGGCGCGTGGAGTCCCCTGCGGAACGCCCCAGGTGGCGCGCCCCAGGGACAGTAACCAGCCTTGCCCCCGTGGGCGCACTCGACCGGCCAGTGCGCGGCGATCCTGTAGAATGAGTCGCCCTGGGTCCGATGGAGACTTTTTGATTTGAGTCATGCCGCTGTAGCGGCTTGCCGCTGACGATAGTAGAGGGCCTCGAATTCCGCAGGTGGCGTGTCGCTGACGGCGCTGTGGAGGCGCTTGTGGTTCTACCAATGCACCCAGTGCGCGGTGGCGAACTCCACCTGATCCAGTGAACGCCAGGGCCCACTCTTACGCACGCCGAAGTTCTCGCGATGCACGCGCTCGATGTCCAGTTTCAGTTCCTCATCGCGCTCGCTGCAGAGGTAAGCGCCACTCTACGGCGGATAGACGAGATCAGACCGACGAACACCGATCAGCAACCCACGACCAGTGATGCCGTGTTGGTCGAACGTCGTTTCAAGGCCAGCGGCGACTGCGGCCTGGCAATACTCATCTTGGGTGAACAGACCCAACTCGTGGCGCTCGGTAAAGTACTCGACCCCCTCGGGCGTGCCAGCCAGATACTCGAAATCCAGTACCGACACGCGCCCTTCAGCGGCAGTCTCACTGACATTTATCCGTGCGATCTTGAGTTGGGGCTGGTCCACATAAAGCGCGTGGACGATGCCTGATGTGTACGCCTGAGGAGAGAGCCAAGGTTCGACGAGTAGCACGCCACCGGGCGCTAGATGGCGAGCCATTGCCGCAATCGCCGAGTGCAACCGCTGCAAGGTCACGACGTACCCGATTCCGCTGAACAGACATGCGACCACATCGAAGGTTCGCCCGAGATCCAAGTCGACCATGTCGGCGTGATGGAAGGCCAGATCTGGGTGCTTTTCGCGGGCGATCGCGAGCAGTTTCGGTTCGAGGTCGAGACCTTCCGCTGCGAAGCGGAGTTTCAGGTAGCTGAGATGACCGCCTGTGCCGCATGCAACATCCAGCAGCGTCCTCGCACTGGTCAGCGCACGGGCTTGGATGAAGGCGGCGATCGTCTCCGCCTCACCCGCGTAGTCTTTGGCCGCATAGAGCGCATCGTAGAATGCCGCCGATTCTGTGAACACTGCTCGTCAGCGTACCGGGGCGCGCACCGCATCATTTGCGCCCCATTCGCCTGCTATGTGCAGGAGGCAACGGTGGGCCAAAAGGCACGTCAAAACCCGCGCCAGTTACCACGTCAAGTGATACCTCTGTGAGCTCAAGTGACCGCCCAGTGCGTGCCTGGATGCCGCGCGACCGGTGGGGCGTTGGTGCGGGGCGAGGATTGCCCCGCTTGCGCCGAAGTGACGAGTGGCGCCGTCGACAACGGCGATGGGTATTTCGTCACTGACCTGAGCGTCACCCGTTCGCGATTGCAGCGCGAGCAGCACGTGCCCGGCTGGTGCGTCCTCCTCTTGCGCCGGCACGTACGGGAGCCACACGAACTTCCGCCAGACGAGCGGTTTGCGTTCTTCGATGACATGGTGCGCGTCGGCCGCGCACTCGAGCAGGTCTACGCGGCGCAAAAGATCAATTACTCGATCCTGGGCAACATCGTGCCGCATCTGCACGCGCACATTCAGCCGCGATACTACGGCGACCCCTACCCAGGCGGAACGGTTAGCCCCGCAGCCGGGCGAGCGGTGCCACTCACAACTGATCAGGCCCACCAGCAGAGCGAGCGGATCCGGGCGGCCCTGGCATGTTCCTGATGCGGCAAGCCGTGCGCGGACGGCATCAATTCAGGTTGCTTCGCTGATGGCGTGGACTGATCCGGCCACCTGGTCAGCGCTGCATTCGTCAGCAATTTCGGCGTCGAGGCCGCATCCCATGGTCCGAGTGACGGCACGAGTCCCACCGCAACCATCCGCTCGACGATCCGACGACGTCCTCTTCGTTGCGAATGCCCGCGCAGCCTGCAAATGTCAGGTGCCAGGTGCTGGACGCGGGGTTCGCGGATGATCAGCGCAACCGACGAGCTTCCACGTTCGGAACCGATGTGAGCCAGTGCCGCGTCCACCTCGGGTCCGCAGGGGTCGACTGGTGAGTCGGCTGCGTCGAGGGCAGCTCGACCCCAACCCGCGCCGCCAGTCGATGGATGCGGCCCTGCCACAGCCGGTCCTTGCCAATGCGCGGATACAGCTCCAGCAGCAGCCGCACGGCACGTGCATGATCGCCGACCACCTCTGCGACATACGCCGTGCGAAGACGTCGCCGCGGTAAGCACGCTGCGAGAGCATGTCGGTGAGCTCCTGGTCCACAGCATCCAGTGAGCTGAGTCGATCCAAAAAACTCACTCCGTACTCGAGGATCTCGCGTGTGAGCTGTTCGCCCTGCTGTTCAAGGGTGCGTGTCGGCTCGGGCGCCATGATCAAGCGCTTCGGCTCACGCGCAAGCGTGTTCAAGCGCTGCCTAATCTGGCAGTAGGCCTCCCTGACGAATGCCGGCGATGGCTCGGCCCAGACCAGCTCGTGCACCTCGGGGATGAACACGCCGATGTTGACGTAGAAGAGCACCGGGCTGAGTTGGGTCAGCACGTTGTACTTGCTGCCATGCAGGTTGATCACATGCACCAGTCCGCCGGACCCGCGGTTCCACGCGCGCCCTTGCCGCTTGAACCCGAGCTTGGCCAGGGCCGGGTGGAGCGAGCCGCTGGCGACCACGTCGAGCGGGTGCCGCCGCCCGCCATCGGTTTCCAGGAGCCAGGCAGCCTCGGCCACGGGCTCTGGCGGCGGTTCGGACGGATCGAGTCCGCGAAGTCGCTGCAGTGCTTCGTGCGCCTGGCGCACGATCTCCCCGCGGGGATTGTTTTCACTCATGCTGTGCGGTTGCTCCCTCGGGACGGTCGTCTGTTCGACGGAGCGACTCTTGGATCATCATCGGCAAAGGCAGAAACGGACTTTATGGACGTACCAAGGGACGTATCAAAGACAGACCAGGCCCCGGTCGCGCACTCGCGGTGTATTTGCAACCGTAGATATGGACGTCAGCTCGGGCATACCGCGCTGTTCCCGGACGCAACCAGATCCCGAAGCGCACGGGTGTGCGTCGCCGACGAGGAGTCATGGAGAATGGTTCAGGCCCGTCCGAGGCTCTCCGCCGCCTGCTCCAGAGCGGCCTCGTCTGGTTGCGCGTAGATCCGAATCGTGTCGAGCCGACTGTGGCGCAGCAGCGCAGCAACGGTCGGCAGATCCACCGCTTCGACCAGGCGCCGAGCAGCGTCATGGCGGAGAGATTGGTGTCTTTGAGACGCTGGATGGTCAAGCGCGCTCGGCATGGCGTGACGCATCGCTGTCTGCCTCCAAAGCGCGAGCAAGCGTTCGGCGTCGGTGATGATATGGCCGAGATCGCGATCCACATAGCGCCGGTCGGATGGGTCTCGGTTGAAGTGATCGCGGGTGTGTAACGCATGCTTGAGACTGTCGCGCGCCAGTGCCTCAATCGTGTTGGCGGTCATCGGTCATTGCTCCTTTTGCGTCGGGCGCAGCCTTTGAGATTCGCGTGTTGGCACTCGCGACAGATGATGCGTGGTTCCGGTCAGAGCCGACGCGTCACCTTGCCGCAGTTGTATCAGCCGGCGAGTGAATCGGCGTCTCTAACCCGCTCGGTGGTCAACTCCTACAGCTCAATCACGAACTAGGGCCCTGATCGCGGAGATTTCCAGTCCGCCACGTCCCTAAATAGGCACCGAGCCCGATTACCAGGCCAGGCTGAGGGTCATCCCGCGAGTCCCGGACGAATGTGATAACGGGATCACGCCGCAGGCCAGTCTCGCGCAGGCGAAACCTGATCGAGGCCGACGCCTGGTTCAGGGGTTCGTGGAGGCACAGTGCGGGTGCGACAAGCACGATTCGCGTCATCGTGCACCTCGTCGGTCCCGACGATGTACTCGTCCATGAGCTTCAGTGGCTGGGTTGTCGGCGTCTCGGCCCAGCCACGAATCAGGCTCCGCGCTCTCAGCGTGATGTCAGCTCGTCGTCGCATGGCGCATTGAGCGCCCCGCCCACCCCGCGATATAGTGCGAACCGCAGTTCTTTCTGAAAAAGGACTCAGCGAGGCGGTGGGGGACAAGACAACCCGGGAACGTCAGCGGCCGCAACGGAAAGGTGCCGAGAAAACCGCGGCACCGGCTGTACGGCCTCCCGACCACTGGATCCTGGCACTGCAGCGCTCGATTGGGAACCAGGCCGTCCAGGATATGTTGCGCGGCGCTGCCATATCCGTTTCCCGGAGCAGTCGAGCCCGACTCTCTCCTGGGAAGGTTACACAGCGCGTCGTCGAGGCAGCGGCGACAACCTCGCCCGAGGTCCTGACTGCCGACGTTGAGGACGCAGCGCTTCGGCTGCGCAAGCTTTTGTCGGCGATTGTAGTCGCGTGCCGCCGGCCGGAGTCCGAGGGCTCCGCCAGGGAAAAGATTCGATCCTTCGAGGATCTCTACAGGTCGACGCCGGCCGCAGTCGAGGCCGCAGAAGTCAAGCTTCGTGAGACGTTTGCCCTGTGTGACCATCCCGAATGGTTCAGTCTCGATATCAATACTCGGTTCCACAGCGAGGGCGAGAGTCCTCGGGTCGCGGCGCTCCGTACGAGTTTCGCTCAATTGGGAAAGTTGAATAATGCGTCCGAAGACGAACTCGCCCAGATCGCAGCGACAAACCGCCCCACAGTCGATCTGCTGCGTCTGGCGGAGACACGGCTGGTCAAAAACGCCGGCCATCTGCTCACCCTCGCCAGGTCTCCGAGAACGACGCAGGATCTTCTATCAGTCGCCGCCGATGAACTCCTCGAGATCGCCTCGGCAAAGTCGCTCGCCGACACGGTTGGTTCGGTCGAGCAGGTGGCCCCCAGCCCCGAATCTGTAGCGAAGCTGGGTACGGACATGGGCCTGACTGCGGTGGAGGGACTTCAAGTCGAGTGTACCGCCGTCTTGAACGCTGGCCGGTGGCACCTGCGGGTTCTCCGGCTGATCGGCCAGTACTCACTCCAGGCACGGCTAGTGGGAAATCAGACCCAGCTCACCGGAACGGGTGACACGACCCGAGACAACTACATTGATCAACTGGCAGGTCTTATGAGCCATGGCCTGCGATTTCCAGACAAGCAGAGCTGGTACGTGGTGGAAGCGGTGGAACGGCACGAAGCTGTCCACGCCTCGCGCATCTTGCCGAGCCTGCTGGGTGCCGAAATCGACCCGAGCTACGCGAGGCGAAGAGCTGCAAGGCTCTTCGGATACGGTAAAGGAATTCGGGCGATTTTCGAGACGCTTTCGGTGCCGGACGAGGAGGGAATGACGCCCGCCTCCGCGGTCGCCGCGATCAAACAATCCACGGACTATGGCGAGGCGTTAGCCTACGCAAAAGAACGGTTTGTCGCATTCTACGACGTCACTTCGCTGCGAGATCACGGAATGATGGAAACCTCAGCGCAGGAGCGGAGTCCGACTTGGGAAGCGGAGGCCGAGGTAGTGGCCCCGCTGATCGCAGCCATCGCCGGCCATGCGCGACGACAGGGTTGGCCGATGGAGCCGTTGGATCCGTTTCTGACGAAGTTTCCCTGGGCGAAAGGCCACGTGGGGCCAACAACGAGCCGCCAACTGGCTTAGCCGAGACGGGCGGCTGGGGGCTCACTCGGCCGGGGTGTCTAGCTGGACCGGTCGCCCTAAAGACGACCCCAAACCGTGCAGCAGACGCACGAATGGCCTGGCAACGACACTAGCGACAGGAAAGTTGATTACCGATTGGGCGACGCCACCAACCCGTTGATTGCGCAGCTCCCGAGTGCTTGCGGCCTGCACCTGCTGTTCAAGCTCTAGAAGCTCGCGCGAGAATTGCGCACACCGCTCACAATTCAGAAGCTGCCGCGTCATCAGCGCCAGTGCACTATCTAGCCAGGCGACCGCGGCGTGCCGAGCTGCGCGTTTTCGGCTTATGTTCCGCAGCGGCATCGAGGGCTCGCACGAGCCGGCTGGCCGCGGCGCGGACCTCCGGGCGCTGTGCGCCCCTCATCAACTGTCGGATGTAGTCCGGATCGGCCATTGCGACTTGCGCAAGTGTGGATCCCTTGTGCGGACCGAACTGGAGAATCAGGTCACTCGCATCGCGCATCTCCTGCAGCCGGCGCATCAACTCCAGCTCCTCAGGGGCAACGCTCCTGGCAACGCTTCAATGCTCGTCGCGTGCGGCGCGCCACTGTCAACGCCATCAGGTGGCACATCGGCTCTTTGCGGAATAAACCTAGCTTGTCAGCGAGACCACGTGCACGAACGGAGCAATTCCGTCGGCGTGGCCTACATAGACTTCGCGGAGCGTGCATTCGGCGGCTGCGTAGATGTCCGCCCAGTCCTCGACATCGGCGGAGGAACACCCTGCCCCGACATGAGCTGGGCAATGTCCTGCGGCAGCGCGTGCTGAAAGCTGCGTGTTATGGGGACCGCCGTCCAAGCATGCCGTAGTTAGTCTTGGACGAACAGAAGACGTCCGGGGAATTGACGTCGCAACTGGCGCAGGATGCGAATCACTTCGCTGGAACCGTCCGCAAAAAACTCGTTGAGTATGCTTCCGCCGTAGATCGCTTCGATCGTATGACGTGTTGCAGCGTCCAAAGCTCGCCCTAAACGACGCACGTCGGTCCGATGGATTTGCACCCGATCGGCGAGTCCAGCGGATGCCACTCTGCGCTCGGCGAGGGCGCACATCTGCGGACTCGCGTCCAACCCCCACCCCCGAAAGTCCGCGTCGGCGGTACCAAGCTCGACGAGCACAGCGGCCGGGCCGCAGCCAATATCAACCAGGGTTCGAACGCCGTACGTTCGCAGGACATGGCCTGCAATCGACGGACCCGACGGCGAAGCACGGTCAAATGCCTGCGCTAGACGCTCGCGATCGACAAAGTGCGTCCTCGATCGACGAACCCCTTTCACCGATCCATTGAAGTGCGCGACCGCGGAGCCGTAACCGCCGATGAACTTATCCAACTGGGAACCCAGCTGGTAGTAACCCCGACACCTGGCCCGTAACGCGTAAGGCCCAGATCGATCTCGGATCAGGAGGTCCGTAGTTTCATAGAGCAACTCCAGCACTGCCTTAGTCAGTGCCCGGTTCCACCCCAGGTCATCTGCCAGACTCGCTGCCTCGACCGGTGCGTGAATGAGCCTATCGAAAACGCCCTGCTGGTGCAGTATGTAGCTCAGGTGGCCCAAATAGTAGCCTGAACAATGCCCAGAGCACGCCACTTGACCGGCATGCCTCAGTTCTGCACAGCGGTACTTGCGAGTTGCACAACTCCGAGTTGAAGCATGTCTCGCAGCAAGACAGCAGCCGCCACGGGTCGCCTCGCAGCGCCGACCAGCCGAGCCGCGTAGGCTCCATAATCGCGCTCCGAGCGTGGCACCGTCAGGTAGTCGAGCAGAGAGGTCGCCGCTTCATCCAGGCGGAAGTTGCGCACTCGTGCTTCTCCCGGCGTCGGTCGGAACAGGAGGTATCCACTCTGTTCCGCGCGAAGACTCGTTGGGATCGCTGTGGGCGACAAATCGGCTGTGGCGGCCAGCATATCCAGAATAGTGGGGCAGTCATGCAAGTCCCGGAGAACGGCTGCCCGGTGCAAAACGTACTTCCTCTTCTTTGGAGTGGTGGTCGCGACCTCCCGCGCAGTTGGCATCAGAACCACATAAGCGCCGGGCAGCGGAGAAAT
>JAFAPL010000606.1 GCA_019247135.1 Chloroflexota bacterium
GGACTCGGGTTCGACTATGTTCTCCTGAGTCTCGCGCCCAGCATCTGGTGGCTCGTCGTTGGCCGCATAGTCGCGGGTATGTTCGGCGCGACGTTTACGCCCGTCGGCGCCTACATCGCGGACGTGAGCCCGCCAGAGAAGCGCGCCGCCAACTTCGGCCTGATCGGCGTCGCGTTCGGGCTCGGCTTCATCGCCGGACCGGCCCTGGGCGGTCTGCTCGGCGCGACCAACCTGCGCCTGCCGTTCATGGTGTGTGCGGGCCTGACGTTCTTCAATTTTCTGTTCGGGCTGCTGGTGATGCCAGAGTCGTTGCGGCGGGAGAACCGGCGGCCCATCGACATCAGGCAGATGAATCCTGTCGGCGCGCTGGCTGCGCTCTGGCGCTACCGAGGTGTGGCGACGCTCGTGCCCGTGTTCGCCGCGGCGCAACTGGCTCAGCAGGGCCTGCAAAGCGTCTGGGTGCCGTACACAACATATCGGTACGGTTGGGGCGTCGCGGAGGTCGGCGCTTCGCTTGCGGTCGTCGGCCTGCTGATGGCGTTCTCGCAGGGTGCGCTCGTTCGACCGGTGGTCGGCCGCTTTGGCGAGATTCGCACCCTGATGGGAGCGCTCGTCGTCGCCACCGCGAGCATGCTGCTGTTCGGCCTGTCAACCGAGGGTTGGATGATCTACGCGATCACAGCCATGTACTGCGGTGCGCTTGGTTTGCTCGGGCCATCGGTGCAGGGCGTGATGTCGCGGTCGGTCTCGGCCAACGAGCAAGGCCTCTTGCAGGGTGCGATGGCGAGCATCATGACAGGCACGGCGATCGTCGGCCCGCTGCTGGCGAACGGGCTGTTCGCGGTCGCGATCAGTCCGCGTGCGCCGCTGGTCGTGCCAGGTGCCCCGTTCTTCCTGGGCAGCGTGCTGTGCCTCGCGGCGCTCGGATTGGCCGTCAGAACGCAGGTGCGTCAGCGACGCTCGACGGTCCTGATTCCGCTTCCCTCGCGCCACCAGCTGATGTCCAGGTGGTCGCCCGCGGGCATCAGAAACGAGACCTCCTGAACATTCGCGCGAAAGAGCGTGAACGGACCACTCCCAGGACCGTAACCGGTCGCGGCCTCGAACGCTCTTGCGTAGTGTTCGAGGTCGCTTTGCTGGACAACGGGAATGGCGACACCCGACAGCTTGGCGTCACCGTTGGTGACCTGCTTGTCGGATGTCGCGCTGTGTAGCGCGAAACGCGCGTCGCGCACCAGATCGGTGGCTTTTCGGGAGTCGGGCATCATGCCCAGCCACAGCTCGTCCATCGCGAACAACGGTTCGATGGGGCTGATGCGCGGTGAGCCGTCGCGCCTGAGCGTGGCCAGCAGCGCGAGTCCGTACGCATCGAAGCGCTCGCGAACGCGCGCCGCGAGCTCAGGCGCCGCCGTAACAACCTCTGACCAGGTAGCCATCGTCGGCAAGTATGCCCGCCGGCCGTCAGCGCTCGAAATCGACAGCCGTCGTGTTCGCGCCACTGATGACGACGCCGACCTGCTCGTCCGGCCGCGGCACGTAGCGGCCGCTCAACAGCGCAGCCAGAGGCGCCGCCGCGCCCGGCTCGGCGACCAGTCGCGTCGCATCCCACAAAGCCCACTGCGCTCGTCGAATTGCCTTGTCCTCTACCAGAACGACGCGCTCGACATGCTGCTGAGCTATGGAAAACATCAATTGTCCGACCTGCCGCGGCGCGAGCGAGTCGGCGGCGATACTGCCTGCCGGCGCGTCGATCGGACGTCCCGCCCGCAAGGCCTCACTCAACGTCGGTGCGCCCACCGGCTCGACACCGATCACGCGCACGCCGCCCGCGAACCACGCCGCGATCCCGCCGATCAGTCCGCCGCCGCCGACCGCTACGAGCAGGGTTTCGAGCCGCGGCGCCTGCTCTGACAGCTCCAGCCCGACGGTCCCCTGGCCCAGAAGCGTTCCAGGCTGGTCGTATGCATGCACCGCCATGGCCCCACTCTCCACCTGCCACGCTTCACTGGCCGCCAGAGCATCCGCGTATCGATCGCCGCTAACCACCAGGTCCGCGCCGTAGGCGCGGATACGCTGGATCTTGGTCGGAGACGACACCGTGGGCACAAAGATGCGCGCGTGCACGCCAAGCGAGCGCGCGGCGTATGCGACCGCCGCGCCGTGATTTCCGCCTGAGGCCGCCACTACACCCACCGGAGGCACCTCGTGCGCGAGCAGATTGGTGAATGCGCCACGCGCCTTGAACGAGCCCGAATGCTGCAGGTGCTCCAGCTTGAGTACGAGCGGAAAGTCCGCCAGGCCGAGGTCTGTGCCGCGAAGCTCCAGGACGGGCGTGCGCCGTACGTACGGGCGAATCAGCGCATACGTCTTCTGAATCGCGCCGCGATCGATGCTGCTCACCAGGAGGGATGGTCGCAGGTCGGCCTCAGTCGATGGGGAAATTGAGCACTTCGGCGAGCGCGCTCCGGCCGGCGTCGCTCACGCGCACGGCGCGGGTGTTCGGCCGATGCTGAACCCAACCGCGCTCGAGGAACGCGGCACACAGGTCGGCGCCGAGACCGCCACTCAGGTGTGGACGCGACTCCGTCCAATCCAGGCACGCCCGCGCATCGACCGCCTCGTCCAGCTCGACTCCGAGTCGACCGAACACGTCGCTGGCGCGCGGACCCAACATGACCACGCCCAGTCCCGAGCGCACGCGCCGCGCGGGCATGTTTTGTAGCCGTACGTCGACGAGCGCACCCTGCTGCACCAGCGCCTGGAACAGCCCGGCGCCCAGGCGGCCCGCGAGATGGTCGTAGCACGTGCGGGCGTTCTTCAGCGCCGCGAGTCGGCTACTTTCGTCGAGAGTGCGTGGCGCACGAATGGGTGCTATCGCGGCGAGCGCCTCGAGAATGTCCGACACTTGCGGTCCGCTCAACCTGTACATCCGCTGTCTTCCCTGACGTTCGCAGACCACAAGTCCGCCGCCAACCAGACGCGCAAGGTGTGCACTCGCGGCTGGCAGACCGATGCGCGCGCACGCCGCAAGTGCTGATGTCGATAGGGCACGATGCTGCCTCTGCAGGGCCAGCAGCATGGCTGCGCGCGCGTCGTCTGCGATCAGTCCGGCGACCATCGGGATATCGGCCTCGCCGTTCAGACGGTGGTCGCGCAAGGCGTGCTCAGGCATGTCGCGTCTTCTCCTCGACGGAACCGTAGCAACCGGAAACTTCGCCACCCGGCGAACCGTGACTGTCGACCGGGCACACAAGATCGGTCAAATCGCGTCCGCCAGCAAGTCGAGGCTGGCGTGAACGTCATCAATGACGGCGCTATGCCGAATGGAATGCACGCCAGCAGCAGGGCGCCGCGCGCATCAAACGCTGCGCCTGTACTGGTCCGGTCCAGTACGTTGGCCTGGCCGCGCTGCAGCAAGACATCGGCAACCTCAAAGCGGCCGTGGCGGACTTGCCACAGCAGGGCGTGCTCGAAGTATTCATGTCCGCCGCCTCGCCCGGTGTCATCTCACTGTTTCAGCACACCCATGGTCCACCCGGACATCGTGTTCGCCACGTTGTCGGCCATGGCCGCAAGGCGCGCGGGTCGCCAGCGAACGACTGTGGCGCTAGCCACGTCTATGGTGTCAGTAGCCCACAGCCGCGGGCAGGCGCGCCTCCTGACTGAATTCATCCAGAACGGCCGAAAGCTCGGCGTTGTCGCTCACCACATCCAGCGGGCGCACGCGATAGAGCTCCGGATGGCTCGGCGCATATGGCTCGTTCCCGTTCTGCAGCGCCTCCACCAGTCGCAGCATCATCCGCCGCATGTGAATGATTGCGACGTCGCTGGTGCCAAGGTGCTCCTGGGTGCGATCGCAGATGTAGCCCATGCCCTCCGTCATGGCCTGATCCTGGGTCGGTATGAACGGGATACCCGTGAAGCTGAGCGTCCGCTGCTTCTGCCGGTCCATTCCGTATCGATTCGTTCGCCGATACACGGGCAAACGCGTATCGATCTCTACGCCGTCCGGAAATCGGAACGTCCCCGGCTCGGTCGGCAACTGAGGCCGCCGCACCGCCGCCGGCTCATCGGCTCGCGCGTCGAACGTTCGCGTTCCACCAACCAGATAGCGCCAGCAGTGGTTGTCGTCGACGGGCATCCAGATCGTCGCGCCACCCGTGTAGCCGGTCGCGATAGGAATCAGTGCATAGATCGGTAGCAGCATCTGCGTGACGCGCCAGTAGTAATTGCCGGCCCGTTGCGCGCGGCGACCGCCGTACACAAACCCGTAGTCGGTGTCCAGCGCAAACAAGCGCGGATGGCGGTCGTTCGTGTAGCCGTCGTTGCGCACCAGCGTCTGCAGACCCGTTCCGTCGTCCCCAAAAATCTGGTGCAGGAAGGACACGTGGGCCGTGTCGAGCTCGCCCTCCAGACACTGCAGCCAGTTCGCCTCGACCAGGAACTTCAACCCACGCCGCTCCTGCTGGGGTACGAGTGTGAACGGTAGCTCGGGTGGTCGCGCCGGCTGGTGCTCGGGCGGGCCCATGTAGATCCAGATCATCCCGCCCACTTCGCGGGTTGGGTATGCCTTGATGCGCAGGCGCTCTTTGAAGTCGGACTCGGCAGGCTCGCTCGGCATGTCGATGCACTGGCCCGTCGTGTCGAACTTCCAGCCGTGATAGACGCAGCGCAGCCCACATTCTTCGTTGCGGCCAAAGTACATCGGCCCGCGCCTGTGCGGGCAGAAGGCGTCGACGATCCCGACTTCGCCATTGGAATCGCGGAACGCGACGAGGTCTTCGCCCAGAGTGCGCGTTCGGATTGGATCCCCGTCGGCCTCCGGTAGCTCATCCGAGAGCAGGGCAGGCAACCAGAATCGCCTGAGCAGGTTGCCCATGGGCGTGCCTGGCCCTACGCGCGTCAACAGCTCGTTTTCCTTCGCGCTCAGCATGGTTCCAGCGTACGTCCTTTCAAGCTCGCAGTTTTACGCGTGTGTCCGTTGCACGCCTCGTCAGGTACTGTCATCTCAATGTCCCCGCCCTGCACGCCTGGGATGCACGGATCGCTGAACGGCTTCATCTTCGACATCGACGGCGTCCTGCTACACGGTGACACGCCTGTACCCGGCGCGGTGGAGACGGTGCGGAAACTGGCGCGCGCTGGGTACGCGGTGGCGTACCTGAGCAATAACAGCGCGTCGACGTCCGCCGCGTGCGCCGAACGCCTCGCGCGGCATGGCTTTCCTGCCACTGAAAAGACGGCATTGACAGCCGCGGTGGTGGCGGCCCAGTTTGCGACCATGTATCTAGCCGACAAGGACGTGGTCGTGGTCGGCATGCCGGCCATGCTGGAGGCGTTCGAGCAGGCTGGGGTCAAGATGCTGCCCCTGGAGCGCGCGGACCAGGCAGACGCCATGATCATGGGCCGCGACGAAGCTTTCACCTATGATCGCCTGGTGGTGCTGATGCGCACCGCGCGACGACTCGGCGCATTCTTCGCCACCGGATTGGACGCTCGCCTGCCGGTCGGCAACGGCCAGTTCGTGCCCGGCGCGGGCGCCATGATCACTGCCGTCGCCTATGCCAGCGGCGTACGGCCACAGGTACTCGGCAAGCCAGCGGCGACTGCAGCCGAGGCCGCGGCGGGCGCGCTTGGGCTGCCCGCTGCCGAGGTCGCCGTGGTTGGCGACTCCTTGACCGAAGACATCGCGATGGGTCACGCAGTCGGCATGCACACCGTTCTGGTCCTTAGCGGGACAGCGACGGCCGCCGACGTGGCTGCGCTGCCGGCTGACGATCAACCGACAGTGGTTCTTCAAAGCGTGTCGCACCTGCCTGGGTGGCTGGCGCGCTGCGACGAGCTCGCGGGTCCTGCACGGCTGGATCGAGTGCGTCGCGTATCGCGTCCCCGAGCAGATTGAAGGCGAGCACCGTCAGCACGATCGCTGCGCCCGGGAAGAACGTGAGCCAGGGCGCGTCGCGCAGCACCAGTTGGCCGCTGTTGATCATGTTCCCCCAGGTCGGAGTCGGCTCGGTGATGCCAAGCCCGAGGAAGCTCAGCAGGGCTTCC
The DNA here is from genome assembly GCA_019247135.1 of Chloroflexota bacterium. The sequence continues at coordinate 6,052 of JAFAPL010000606.1, forward strand.
GTCAGGATCGCCGTCGGGATAATCAGCGTGCTCAGCACGATCAACGGGTCGACCGCGTTCAGCAGCACGTGCCGCAGGATGATGCTTCGCGCCGGCGCTCCTAACGCTCGGGCTGCCTCGACATAGTCACGCTCGCGAATCGATACGATCGTCCCACGCGCCACCCGCGCGAAGCGCGGAATAATGCCGATGCTGATCGCCAGCACCACGGTCAACAACGTGTTCGGCAGCACGGTCACGGTCACCATGGCAACGATCAACGGGGGAAATGCCAGCAGGATGTCCGTGGCGCGCAGGATCACCGCGCTCGGCCAGCCGCGGAAATACCCGGCCAGAGTGCCGAAAAATGTTCCAAATGACGCGCTGAGCACGACGACAGCCACGCCAACCACGAGCGACACGCGAGTGCCCCAGGCAACCCGACTGAGAATGTCTCTCCCGAGGCGATCTGTGCCGAAGAGATGCTCGGCTGATGGAGCTTTCAATCTGAACAGAACGGACTGCGCCGTCGGGTCCTGCAACCCAAGGACCGGCACAACCACAGCAAGCACCGTGATCGCCGTGATGAACAGCACGCACAGCAAAACGACCGGGCTCTGGGTGAGCGCACGGAAAACTCGGTTGTTTCTCATGTGCGCACTCGCGGATCCGCCACGCTGTACAGCAGGTCGGTCCCGAGATTCAACAGCACCACCAGCACGACAGAGACGATCATCACCCCCTGAATGACCGGGTAGTCGCGCGAGGCAATCGCGTCCAGCATCAGCCTGCCGATGCCCGGCCGCGTGAAGACGGTTTCGGCAACGACCGCACCGCCCAGCAGTGTCCCCGCATTCAATCCAATGACCGTGAGCACCGGGATCAGTGCATTCCGCATCGCATGCGACCCGATGACCGCCGCTGGGGCGAGACCCTTGCTCCGCGCCGTCCTGACATAGTCGTTCGACAACACCGAGAGCAAACTCGAACGCGTGATGCGGGTGATCAAACCAAGACTGAAGAACCCCGTCGCAATTGACGGCAAGATCAGCGCTCGCAGAGCGGTTGCGGGATCATCGCCCGCCCCCGCAGAGGGGAACAGAGGAATAGTGAGGCTGAACGCCAGGAGCAACAGCACGCCCCAGACAAATACGGGAATGGACACCCCGAGCAAGGCACCGACGCTGGCGAGGTAGTCCAGCCACGTCGTCCGTTTGAGCGCAGCGACGATGCCGAGCGGTACACCGACGACGACACTGACGAGTGTTCCGCCAATCGTCAACAACAGCGTTGGCCAGATGGCTTGCCAGATGAGGAGGCTGACGGGCGTGCGCAGCGCCAGCGACCTGCCGAGATCCAGCCGCGCGAGACCGGTCACATAATCGAGGAATTGCAGCAGAAGTGGCTTGTCGAGGCCGAGCTGTTCTTTGAGATCGGCAACGGCTTCTGGTGTCGCGTTGGTACCCAGCATCGCGGCCGCGGGGTCGCCGGGCAGCACCCGCATGAGGAAAAACACCAGCACCAGGGCCCCGACCAATGTCGGCACGAGCTGTAATAGACGCTGGCCGATATGCCGCACGTGCGGGCTAACTCGCCCTCCGCCCGGTCGGCGTTGGCCCTTCAGCCACGGATCAGCTGCCGAAGCTCAAGCGCGTCAGATCCATACCCCACAGTGCCTCGAGACTAGGGAAGCCTTTGACCGACGCGGACGACAGCACCTGCGCATCGACCATGGCCAGGGGAATCATGTCGACGTCGTTGGCGATCTTCTTCTGCAAGTCGGCGTAGAGCTGAGCTCGCTTGTTCGTGTCCAGCTCGCGCCGCGCCGCGGCCAGCTCATTCTCGAGGTCCGCGTGGCTGACGTAGATCGCCCCGCGATACTTCGGGCTGAACATGTCCGACAGGATGATGTCTGGATCGGGCTGCCGCTGGCAGCAGTGCAACGCAAAATTGATTCCCTTGTCGGTGACGACACGACTGATGAAGGTGGGCTGATCCAGAACCTCCTCGTTGACGCGAATGCCGACCTGCTTCAGTTGCTCGGAGAGCACGTCGCTCGCCAGCTTCTGCGTGTCGTACACGTTCAGCGTTACGTCTAGTCCATTTGGATATCCCG
>JAFAPL010000667.1 GCA_019247135.1 Chloroflexota bacterium
AACGCGATCTTCATGCTGGTCCTGTTCGGCATCTTCCTGCCGTATCAGGGCATTCTGATCCCGCTCGTCCAGGTGCTCACCTCGATCCATCTGTACGGTTCGGTGGTTGGCCTGATCTTCGTGCACTGTGTCTTCGGCATCCCCATCACCGCGCTGATCTTTCGCTCCTACTACGTCACCGTACCGCGCGATTTGCTCGATGCTGCCCGAATCGACGGCGCGGGCTTCTTCGGGCTGTACTGGTGGATCATGCTGCCAGTAGCCGCGCCAGCATTCGCGGTCGCCCTGATCTGGCAGTTCACCAACATCTGGAACGATTTCCTCCTCGGCGTGGTCGTTCTCAGCAACCCGAGCCTCGCGCCGATGACGGTCGCGATCAACAACATCGCAGGCAGCTACTCGATCGAGTGGAACCTGCAGATGGCCGCCGCGGTCCTCGCCGCCGCTCCAACGGTGATCGTGTATCTGTTCCTCGGCCGCCTGTTCATGCGCGGCCTCCTGGCGGGCGCGCTCAAAGGTTAGTGCGCGAGCGAGCCCCCGACGTCGCGCGGCTAAACGTCGCGCGAAAAGCCGGGAATCCTGCTACGTTGTCTCAAACAGGGCCCGCGCTGGACTCGCACGATTCGGAGGCTCTCGTATGAGAAGGAGGCCGCATGACATCTAGCACGAATACGGATGCGCTTGGCCCCCAGGCAATTGAACACGCCGAACAGGACCCGGTCATTTCCGCCCTGCGACAGGCTGAGGCAAGTTATCGGCAGACTATAGCCGCGCTGCAGAGCGAGCTCGATGACGAGCGCCGTCGCCAACGCCGCGACCACGCCAGTGCTGAGTCGCTCACCGCCACAGTCCACGAGATGCTGCGTTCGATGTTCAGCGGCAACGTGTTCGACCTGGTGCTCAAAACGTGTGTCACACTCACAGGCGCGACGCGCGGGTTGTTCATCAGCGCGGGCGACCACGAAAGGCTGCGCGTCCGCGCCGCCATCGACGTGGATGGCTATCCCTCGGCGCCGCCGTCCAGGTTCATCATCGCCATTTGCCGCGCTGTGCTCGACACCGAACGCGTGTGGACGTGCAACGATCTCTCGGCACTGCCAGAGCCGCCGAGCGAAGGCGAGCATCTCCAGAGCTGCCTGGCCGCGCCGGTCGTCTTGCGTGGAACGCTCGAGGGCATCGTGATCGTGGCGGACAAAGTCAGCGGCGAGTTCGACGATCGCGACGCCGATCTCCTGGTCAGCGTCGGTAATCACGCCGGCGTTGCCGTCGAGAACTCCCGGCTGCAACGGGAAGTCCAGGAAGCCTACTTGTCGATCGTTACCGTGCTGGCCGAGACAATGGCCGCGCGCAATCAACTCGAGCACAGCTACCGCGACTCGGGCGCCCGTATTGCTCGCGTCCTCGCCGAGCGCCTGGGCGCGTCAGAGTACGACCAGAGTGTGACGTACTACGCAGCGCTGCTGCACGACGTCGGCAACATCGGCGTCAGTGATGGCGTGCTGAACAAACCAGGGCCACTTCTCGACGCGGAGCGCGAGCTCATCCGCACTCACGCGCAGATGGGGCACGACCTGCTGCGACAGATTCCGATCCTCGACGTAGTCGCGCGTATAGTTCGCCACCATCATGAGCGATACGACGGCACTGGCTATCCCGATGGATTGAAAGACGACGAGATCCCGCTGCCCGCACGCATCGTGGCTGTCGTCGACGCGTTCGAGTCGATGATGGCGCCGAGGAGTTATCGGCCCGCGCTTTCCGAGGGGGACGCCTGCGAGCAACTGCGGCGCGGCGCCGGATCGCAGTTCGACCCGCGCGTCGTGGAAGCGTTCCTGGCCGTCCTGAACGCCGACAAAGCGCGTACGGCGCAAAGCGGCGGCCGCATCGAGGATGTGGTTCCAGGGCTCGAGCTTCTAACCGCGCAGGTTTCGTCGGTTGCCACGTCTGAGCACGGACAGGTGATAGGCCCGCTCTGACGAGGTATCCGGGTGGTCGTCGCGCTGCAGCAACGATGCGAGCCGGCCGCGCAGCACGTGCCGACGGGCCGTGCCCATGTCTGCTTCCACGGCTGTGCCGATGACTTCGTACGCGAACCGATACGCTTGACCGTCTTCCTGCGCTAGATGCTGCCGAGCGGCTGATTCGAGGCAGGCGACGATCGTCTCTTCTGGTTGCGCACCCAGCGCCGCCAGCAGAGACGAGGTGGCGCGTCCACCGGCGACCGCGAGGGCCTCGAGGACGGGCCTGGCTGGTGGTGTCGTGGCCTCGACCCGGGTCCGCACACTTTGGCGAATCGCCCACGGCAGCTGATCGAGCGTCGGCTCTGACTGCGAGACTCGCATCTCTTCTGCCCAGGCGACCAGATAGAAGGGCACGCCCCCACAGTGCTCAGCCACGCGTTCAGCGAGGCTGACAGGTATACCGCCCCCCGCCGCGGCATCGAAGAGGTCCGCGGCCTCGTTCGGCGCAAGCGGCTCGAGGGTGAGGTGGGTGACCAGTTGTTCGTGGGCCAGCCGACCCAGGAGTGGCGAGAGCCCCGCGCCTTGTGAGAGGTCGCCTTCGCGGTAGGCAGCCACGATACGCAGCGGCACGTCGCCACCGGAGTGGATCAAGCGGGCAAGCAATCCGACGGACGCGTCGTCTGCCAGGCCGAGATTATCCAGCGTGAGCAGGACGCCGGCCGGCCCGCGAATG
>JAFAPL010001006.1 GCA_019247135.1 Chloroflexota bacterium
AACCCCCACAGCTCACCGGCGTGGCCCTGGAAGGTCGCAACTGGTTTTCCAGTACGGGTCTCCCACAGCCGCAGCACGCCATCCGCACCTCCGCTGGCCAGCAGGTCTCCACCTGCTGAAAGTGCAACGCCGCGGACTTCGCCGGCGTGGGCTGGCAGCATTGCCACTGCTTGCCCTCCGCTGGTTTCCCACAGCCGCACCGTCCCATCCGTACCGCCGCTGGCTACGAGGTAGCCATCGCCGCATAGCGCCACACTCCGGATCCCGCCCGCGTGGCCGCGCAGCGTCTGTAGCGGCCGCCCGGTGCCGACGTCCCACAGCCGCACCGTCCCATCTCCAGAACCGCTGGCAAGGAACTGGCCGTCGCCGGACACGGCGACGGCTAACACCCCACTCGTGTGGCCCCGCAACGTCACCACCAGCTGCCCGCTGCCAGCATCCCACAGGCGAACCATCGCATCCTCGCCGCCGCTCGCAGCCACCCGGCCATCGGCGGAGAGTGCCACGCTGCGGATCGTGCCGGTGTGGCCCTGCAGCGTCGCCACTGGTTGTCCAGTGTTGGTATCCCACAGCCGCACTGCCCCATCCGTACCACCGCTGACCACGAGTTGACCGTCGGCGGGCATTGCCACGCCCCAGACGACGCCGGCGCGGCAAGTCGCGACTGGCTGACCACTGCTGGTTTCCCATACCCGGGCGGCGCCATCCGCACCTCCGCTGGCCAGCAGATTCCCCTTCGCGGATAACGCCACGCCGTGGACCTCAGCGGTGTGTCCCTTCAGACTCGACAGTGATCGTCCTGTAGTGGTCTCCCAGAGTCGCACGATGCCATCTGTGTCGCCGGCGGCCAGCAGGTGCCCGTCCGCCGACAGCGCTACGGTCCGAACCCTGCCGACATCGCCCTGGAGGGTCGCTCCGGGGCGCGCTGTGCGGGTCTCCCATAGCCGTACCACACCGTCCGTACCCGCACTCGCGAGCATGCGTCCCTCGGCCGACAGCGCCAGGCGATACACTCCGCCAGTGTGTCCCTGGAGGGTCGCCACTGGGGCAGTCTCAGACAGGGATAGATCAGCGGGTTGGCGTCTCTCCGCCGATGGTCCACTGTCGCGATGCATAGCGAGCACCGTGTCCCACAGTCGTACTGTCCCGTCTGTACCTGCACTGGCAAGCAAAGCACCGTCGGCCGACAGCGCCACGCTCCGGATCACGCCCGTATGCCGCAGGGTTGCGACCGGTCTTCCAGCGGTCGTGTCCCAGAGCCTGACGATGCCATCCGCACCGCCACTGGCCAGCAGGTGGCCGTCGGCCGACAGCGCGACGCCCCAGACCGCGGCAGTGTGACCCTGTAAGGCCAGGAGTGGCGTGCGGTCGGCCACTCTCCACAACCACACCTGCCCTGTTTGTGTCCCCGTTGCCAGAAGCGCGCCGTCCGCGCTGACTGCGATCGAACCGGGAAAGTCGAACGCCTCAGGCAGCACCGAATCCGCGAGCTGGGCGCACGCCAGACTCGCGTCCTGCGCCTCGACCTCAGCGAGGTAGGCCTGCCTAATCACCAGGCGCGACAGGTCCAGCCTGCGCAGGTCCCCCCGCAGCAGCCGCAACAGGTTCACCACGTTGCCCGGGCCATACCCTTGTTCCGTGGCTGTCTCACCGCGCCACTGGGCGAGCAGCTCGAGCAGCCGCCGCTCGATACTGCCTTCCTGGACGGTGGCATTCAACCGCTGCAGGATCGAGGTACCGATCACCCGCTCCTGGCTCTGACGCACGTAGTCTTTGGCACGCGCGTTGAGCAGCGACTGCTCGACCAACACCACCGGCTGCCCTTGCTGAATCTCCTCAGCCACGTCCTCAACCAGACGCTCGGTCACGTACTCGAGCACGACGGACTGCAAGGTGAACGCGGCCGCTCCAGGCATCTCGGCGCGCTCCAGAAGCGAGCGGCGGCGGAGTGCCTCGAGGGCTTCCATGACTGCACCGCGGCCGACGCGTGCGCCGAAGCCAGCCAGCAGCGCGGGCAACCGCACTGGCGCACGTTCCACGGCCACCGCGCGGAGCACGCGCTGCTCGAGGGTCGAGCTGCGTTGGACCTGCTCGGTGAGGAGTCGCCGCACGCCGCCGAACACACTGCCGACGGAAGGATCCTCCAGAAAGGCACCAATGTCGCTGCCGAACAGTTCGCGGATGCTCTCGCCGATGATTCTCAGCGCGAGACCATTACCGCCGAAGCGGGCGTTCAACGCCGTCCACTCCTCCACGGTGCCCGATAGCTCCTTGGCGCGCAGCAGGACCTGTACTTCTTCGACGGCGAGTCCGCCCAAGGCAAGAGTGCGGAACCCGCCACCGCCGAGCACGGCGAGTTCGGCTGGCGCCTCGCGGCTCGTCACCACGAGGCAACTCTGGTGTGGAGCTTCGCCTACGGCCTGGAGCAGATGGCCGTATCCGGCCATGCCCTCGCGATACCGCCCTGCCTCTTCACCCGGCTTGAACACGGTCTCTAAGTTGTCCAGCACGAGCAGGCAGCGTCGATCGCGCAGCAACTGCAACAGCAGCGCAAGGCCCTCCGAATCAGCTGCTGGCGGGACCAGCTGCTGGTCGGACAGGAACCCGATGGCGCCGGCCAGCCACTCGGTCAGGGGCGGCGCATCGCGCAGGCTGCGCCAGTAGACGCGCTCGAAGCCCGGCGCCAGGTCCTGGGCCAGTTTGGCGACCAGGCTGGTCTTGCCGATGCCGCCCATGCCCAGGATGGCCAGCAGCCGACAGTGCTCGTCCAGCACCCAGCGCCGCAGGTGTCCAAGCTCGTCGGCTCGGCCGACGAAGTCGAGCACGTCCGGTACCTCGCCCCAGTCCTGGGCCCGCTCGACCGCACGCACCTCAGCCCTGGGGGCTGGTGCGGCAGGCATCACCTCGCTGGCTACTGGTTCGGACCGAGCGGCGCGCTCGGCGAGGAGGCTGTCGAACCAGGCGCGATCGAAGGGGGTGTGCATGCGCGGCGCCTCGCGCAGCACGGCCGCCCAGAGCTCGCTGGCCTCGGCCACCTCGTGGCCGCTGCTGAAGCCGCCGGCTGCCAGGAGCACGGCAATCAGGTCCTGCAGTCGGTTGGCGGTCGGGTTCTTGAGGCCGGCTTCCCAGTCCTGGACGGTGCGACGATCGACGCCGAGGCGGGCGGCGAGCTGGCGCTGGGTCAGACCGGTGCGCCCACGGAGGCGCAGCACCAGCCCACGGAAGGACTCGGCCACCTCCGAGACGTTCATTCGATTGCCAGTGTAGTCGGCCTTTCTGGGGCCGACGGCGAGGCGAGGCGGAGGACGGTCACCCGCCGTATTCCCACGGGCGTGTCTGTCCAGGATGCGTTCAGGCTGGCGCCGGACTGTCCCGACCGCGAGCCGGGCGCCGGAACCGATGCTCGCCGGGTGCGCGTCGCCGTCGCAATGGGCGTAGCCGTGCTCGCCTGTCTCCTGCCTGCCGTCGGCACCGTCGCCCGCGCAGAGAGCGGCGGGATCAAGGTGTCCGGGAACACGCTGGTGGACGGCCACGGAAACCCGGTCAGATTGCTGGGCGTCAATCGCTCCGGCGCCGAGTTTGCGTGTGTTGGCG
>JAFAPL010001007.1 GCA_019247135.1 Chloroflexota bacterium
AGGGCGTGACCGTTGGTTTGCATATGTGTCGCGGCAACAACCGCAGCGCCTGGCACGCCGCTGGCAGCTACGAGCCGATCGCGGAGAAGGCGTTCGGTCAGCTGAACGTCGATCGCTTTCTGCTCGAGTACGACTCCGAGCGTGCTGGCGGCTTCGAACCATTGCGGTTTGTGCCCAAGGACAAAATGGTCGTCCTGGGTCTGATCAGCTCGAAGGAACCGACGCTGGAGTCGATCGACACGCTACGCCGGCGCATCGACGAGGCCGCGCGCTACGTCGACATCGACCGACTGGCAATTTCGCCGCAGTGCGGGTTCGCGTCGACGGCGCCGGGGAACCTTCTCACGTGGGACGAGCAACGGCGGAAGCTGGAGCTCGTGGTGGCAACCGCCCGCGCCGTCTGGGGCTAACTCTCAGGCGTCGTTCAAGCAGGCCAGATCCGCCGCCCGATCGAGCCAATCGTACTGCGCGCGCGTTGACGAGGCGCTGAGGGATCGAGCTGCTTAGACGCGGATGCCCTCGCGCTCGAACTGTTCGCGCTGCGTTTTGAACGAGTCCGGGTCCGAATGTCCCGTCCCGCCATAGATCTTCACGTCTTCTTCGATCGACCGTAAAAGCTCGTCGACCGGCCGAGTCAAGTCGACCGCGACGCCGTAGGGCTGGTGCGCCTTCCACGGCGTCGTCCAGTACACCTCGCAGCGGTTGTCCTCCGGATCGCGAAAATACAAACCCACCGCGTTACCGTGGGAGACGACGCGCTCGAAGCGGACGTTGTTCTCCTTGAAGCGGTTGTAGTACGCGATCACATCCTGAATTGATTCGCAACTGAACGAGATTTGCTGGACGGACGTATGCGTGTTTGTTTCGTTGGTTTGAAACAGCACGAACTCGTGGTGTTCACGATCGGGATCTGAGCTCATGAAGACGGCCGTCGGTGTCTCGTCGGCGATGGTGAGGCCGACCACATTGCTGTAGAAATCGCGCATGCGTGGCAGGTCCCTGGCCCAGATGCCGACGTGTCCAAGCTTCTGAATCGCCATGGCTGACTCGATACACCCCCGCGTATTGGGCCTATGGTAGCGCGCCGCGCGTGATCCCCCAGATGCGAGCGGGCGTCAGTGGCATCTCGAGATGCTTCACTCCGTACGGCGCGAGTGCGTCGACCGCCGCGTTCACAACGGCGGCCATGCAAGGCGTGATGCCACTTTCGCCTCCGCCTTTCACGCGCAGTGGGTTACCGGTCGTCGGGTCCTCGACCAGCTCGGTGCGGAGTTCAGGCAGATCGACACTTCGCGGCAGCGCATAGTCGAGGAAAGTCGCGGCGAGTGGTTGACCGCCCGCGTGGTCGTACGACACGCCTTCGAAAAGAACCTGGCCGACGCCCTGGGCGATGCCACCGTGGGTCTGACCGTGCACGATCGTCGGATTGATCGGTTGGCCGACATCGTCGACGCAGGTGTACCGCACCAGCTCGAGCTTGCCTGTTTCGGGGTCGATTTCGACTTCGGCCACCGCACAGCCAGTCGGATACGCGGGAATTCGCCCCGAGAAGGTTGCGTCGGCAGTGAGCGGGCCCCGACCTGAAAGCTCGAAGATGCTCAGCCGCGCTTCACCATTGGAGACAACGCCGTCGTTGAACTGCAGCGTCGCGGGCTGGGCGCCGAGGAGCTCCGCGGCGAGGTCGACGGCCTGTCGGCGGATCTGTTCGGCAGCCTCGACGATCAGCGTGCCCGCCAGGCGCATCGAACGGTCCGAATGTGTGCCGCCGCCACTCGGAATCAGCGTTGTGTCGCCTGTGATGAGTCGCACCTGGCGGGGGTCGATCCCGAGCGCGTCGGCGGCGACTTGCGCGAACGTCGTCGCGTGGCCCTGGCCGGTCGATTGCGTGCCGGCGACGAGCTCGACGGTGTCGTCCGGCAACACGGTCAGGCGAACGCGTTCGTGCGGGGCGCCGACCGGCGCTTCGACGTAATTCGCCAGGCCGATGCCCGCCAGCATGCCGCGTTCGAGCGCCCTGGCACGGCGGACGGGGAACCCGGTCCAGTCGGAGAGCTCGAGCGCGCGCTGCATGTTGCCGAGAAAATCCCCACTGTCGTAGGTCAGGCCCGTGGCCGTCGTGTACGGCAACTCGCGGCGGTCGATCAGGTTGCGGCGACGCAGCTCGATGCGATCCATCCCCAGCGTGCACGCGGCAAGGTCGAGCAGGCGCTCGATGAGGAAGATCGCCTCCGGTCGGCCTGCGCCACGGTACGGACCAGTCGGGACGGTGTTGCTCAGTACCGCGCGAACCCGAACGCTGCTGCTCAGGATCCTATACACGCTGCTCAGGATCCTGAGCGCGTTGCTCAGTGGCACGTAGGAGACGGTGTAAGCTCCCGCGTTCAAACGCGCGTCCGCGCTGAGCGCCAGAATGCGACCGTCGCTCGTCAGCGCCAGGCTGGCCGAAACATGCAGGTCCCGCCCCTGCAAGTCGGTCAGAAACGCCTCGGTGCGGCTGCTGGTCCAGCGCAGGCCGCGCCCGAGACGACGGGCTGCCCACGCCAGCGCTATCTGCTCGGGGTAGACGTTGGTGCGCGGCCCGAATCCGCCGCCAACGTCGGGACAGACGACATGCACACGCTCAGTCGCTACGCCGAGGGCACCTGCCAGGACGACCCGTTGGCGGACGGCGCCCTGGCTGCCGGCGACGATCGTGTACGTCTCGGACTCCTGGTCATAGCTGGCGCGCACGGAACGCGGCTCCAGCTGGCAATTCACGATGCGCTGGCTGCGCGCCTCGAGCGAAACGACCGTGTGCGCCGCGGCGAGCGCGCGATCGACTGCCTCGGCATCGCCGAAGCGCGCGTCCACGGCGACGTTCCCGGGCACTTCGTCATGCAGCGTGGGAGCGCTCTCTGGAAGCGCTCCCACGGCGCCAAACACGCTCGGGAAAACCGCGTACTCGACCTCGACCAGCTCGCTCGCGTCACGTGCAAGCTCGGCGGTCTCGGCAATCAGCATCGCGACCGCTTCGCCAACAAAACGCACCCGTTCGTTGGCCAACGGAAGCTGGCGCACTTCGAGGCCCGCAAACGCGGGTCGAGCTACATCGATTGCATCGGCAGGCACGGGTGTATGCGCGATTCCACGGCAGCCGTCTGCGAGGTAGTCCGCGGCCGTGAGTACCTCCAGTACGCCGGGCGCATGCCGCGCCGGCTCGACATCGATGCGGAGGATGCGCGCGTGCGCGTGCGGGGAACGCACGAATGCGACGTACGCCTCGCCGTTGCTGGGCAGGTCATCCGTGTACGCGCCTTCGCCGCGCAGAAAACGCGGGTCTTCGATTCGGCGCATAGCACGGCCGACGAACGGCACGTGCCCAGTTTATTCAGCGTTCGCCCGAACGCAGCGCGGCTGTGGCCTCGTCGTCAATAGAAAAGTGTCGCGGCAGGCTGACCTGCTCGTCTGGTCGTTTGCTGCATCTAATCGCTACCCCGTATTCCCGTTGGGCTGCTTCGAGGCTGACGTATCCGTCCACGACGTCGGCGAGGACAGCATGCGGGTCGCGCGCGAACGGGTCGCCATATCCGCCCCCGCCCGGCAACGCCGTATCGACGCGGGTAGTCGGCGCATGAAAGAGAAGCTCTTTCGGGTTGGCTTTGCGGCCGTCGCTCAAGTCGAACGAGCCAGCCAGGCCGCTTTTTCCGTCGAGCAAGCCCTGCGCGGGGAACTTGAGTCTGTCGTACATGCCCGACATGGACCACTGGCGCCCGCTGCGGTCGACGAATGTCGTGTACTGACCGCAGCCCCCGCGGAAGGTGCCCGGTCCGCCCGAGTCCGGTCGCACTTCCCGACGCTCGACGACGAGACCCGTCAGGCTCTCCATGACCTCGGCAGGCACGCCGGCCACGCCGCTCGGGAATCCGACGTTGTTGAGGCCGTCCTTGGTCGGGCGCGCGCCGGTCCCGCCGCACTGGAACAGCATGAACGTGTACGGATCCTCTTGCGGCGGCTTCTGGCCGCGGAACATCGTGATCCAGATCGAGGCGGCGCCGTCGGCCATGAGTCGATCGGGCATCGCCTGCGCGAGCGCGCCGAAGATCAGCCCCGGTAGAAAATGGCCGATCAGATGCCGGGCGGCGACTGGCGCGGGATGTTGCGCGTTCAGAATACAGCCAGGTGGCGCGACGACTTTGACCGGTCGGAAACTGCCTTCGTTGTGCGGGACCTCAGGCGAAATTGCGCACTTGACGGCAAAGCTCGTGTACGCGTGCGTGTAGTTCATCACGACGTTGATGCCGTAACGGCTCTGCGGCGAGCTTCCCGCGTGGTCCACGGTCAGATTACTGCCGTCGATCGTGACTTTGGCTTTCAGAAGAACCGGATCCTCGAAGCCGTCCGACCACATCTCGTTTTCGTATGTGCCATCTGGTAGACGCTCGATAGCCGCACGGGTTGCGGCTTCGGAACGCTCGATGATGGCCGAAGCGAGTGGGTCGATGCTGTCGAGGTCGAACTCGCGCATGAACTCGAGAAGCTGCGCGCCACCGACGTCGTTGCAGCTGGCCATCGCGTACAGGTCGCCTTCGACCTCACGCGGTGTGCGCACGTTTCCCTTGATGATCTTGAACAGCTCTTCGTTGCGCTCGCCAGCCTGGAACAGCCGGGTGATCGGGATGTACAGACCTTCCTCGTACACTTCGCGCGCTTCCGCGGACAGGATTCGGCCGCCGATATCGAGCATGTGGCACGTGTTCGCGAAATACGCCACGACGGAACCCTCGCGAAAGATCGGCGTGACGAGGGTGATGTCGTTGATCTGACCCGCGGTCATCCACGGGTCGTTGGTGATCAGGACGTCGCCCGGCTCCAGCGAAGACTCGGGATAGGCCGCCA
>JAFAPL010001072.1 GCA_019247135.1 Chloroflexota bacterium
GGGGAGGTCCGCACGCTGCTGGACCACGCGCTGTTCTATGCGCCGGCCGAGCGAGCGGTGGCATTCGACTGGCTCCGCTCGACGCGCCACGCCGTCGATGTGACGGAGCTGGCGGAGCCGACAGACCTGTCACTCGCGGAGTGCGCGCGGCGCGTGGAGGCTGCTGGCGTCCGCGTGGCAGTGGTCGATGTGACCTCGCCCGACGTGGCGCTCGGCCCATTCCGCGTCGTGCGCGCGCTCGCGCCGGGCCTGCAGCCGCTTCATATTGGCGCCGGGTTCGAGCACCTGGCGAATCCGCGCCTGAAGGCGCTCGCGAGTGGCGGAGTTGTTTTGAACTCGGATCCGCATCCGCTTTGCTGATTCGTCGCGCGCGGCGGCCCACGCCATCGCGCGCTCGGCGGCGCCGCTGCTTGACGATCCGATCGATCCGCGATACATTCGGCTTGGCTGGCGCGTGCCGCGTTCGGATGGGGAAAATATGAAGATCGTGTTGTCTCGCCAGATGCTACGAGCTTCCGCCGCTGGGGACCTGAGGCGTAACTGAAGCTCGACAATATGACTCGGTTTGGTGTCGCCACGCGCCAGCCAAGCTATCGGACGCGGGACCCCGCTTGTGAGAGGGGGAATCACACTTGAAGACCTATAACGTCCTGGTGCTAGGCCCGTCGGGCTCCGGGAAGACCGTCTTCCTCGGAAGTATGTATAACAAGCTATCCATTCAGCGATCCGATGTCGGTTTTCTTTTGCGTACGTCCGATTCCCAACGCATGCAATTGCTGGGTGTCTACGACACGGTTCGCGACGCGTCAGCTCAGAAGTGGCCGGCTCCCACGAAGCCTGCCGACACGAGTCAATGGACATTCACATGCCGCGTAAGAATCGCTGATGGGCGGTTAACTGATGCGCTGCAGATCAACTACTGGGACTACGCCGGCGAGCTACTAACCAGTCCGACAGCCGAAACTGCGGCCAGTACAGAGATCCTGACCAGGTCCGAGACTGCAGACGCACTCGTGGCGCTGATTGATGGCTGGAAGGTATTCGCTGCTCTGAACGACATCACTCCGGTCTCCGGAACGATATTCTCTGACCTCGACTACCTACTTCCGATGATCGAAAACAACCCCAATCCCGTCCAGTTCGTGGTCACGAAATGGGACTTGTTGGAAGACAGGTATTCGTTGGAGGATGTGAAATCGCTCCTGCGGAGGAGCGATCTATTCGACCACTTTCTGCGGTCACGTCACAGCTCTCCCGCCGCCGTCCGGCTCATACCCGTCAGCTCCGTTGGGCGAGGTTTCGCGGCAATGAAGATCCATGACGGGTCCGCAATGATGGAAAAGACGGGAGCGCAGCCAAGACCTTTTCAGGTAGAGATGCCGCTTGCGTGCGTGCTGCCCGATCAGCTGACGAAACAGCTCGAAGAGGTCAAGGTTCGGAAGACGCAACTGGCTCAACAGACTCCGAGCGCGAAACCGACGTATACTTTTAGTGATCTAGCGGCCGGAACGGTCGCTAACGTGTTCCGCATCATTCGCCTATTCCTGCCGGCTAATTACCAATTTTCAGAGGCGGGGTTGCTGGCGCTCGCGCAATTCTCTGATCGCCGAATCGCGAGGAGGCGCGAGGAAGCTGCGCGCATGCAGCAAGAGCTCATGGCCAAGCGTGATGCGTCTCTTAGAGATGTAACCAATGAGGAAACTGCCGTAAACCATGTGATTGACAGTTTTCTGTTCCTGGTGCACACGCTGGAGATGGAATTCCCCACCTCTGATCTCCGGGAGAGCCAGTGAGTGCGGGGGAAGCGTGGCCATTCCTCGTTAGCCGAAACAGAAAGCTCGGCTATAGAGTCGTAGTCGCGCCGGAGTTTCTGATCGCCGCTAGATCGGAACAGATCTTGAGTTCCGCGGCCGGCGGAGAGGAGTCTGGCGCGGGGCAAGCGTACTGCCGCGAGGTCCTGAACACGCCAGTTGGGGATCTTACACTACTGTTCCGGGTCCAGAGAGCATTGGAGGGGGGCAACGCGCTAACGGACGGCTTTGGGCGACCCATAGATCTGATTGAAGGCTTTGTCGTCAAAGGACAGGTCACGGGCGGTATTTCGATTGAAGCCTTCGTCCAGGCACACGAGTATCTCGAGAGTCCCTTCCGCATTTTCTGGGACTCCGAGTCAGACGCGGTGCCCGCGGCCTCGACTCCGATGTCCGTTGGGATTGGCAGCCCGGACTCAGCACGGGCCGTGCACCTGGATAAGCTTGCCCCATATCAGATGGGGAGCAATTGGCCCACGAAGCCTCGGCAAGGCGCCTGGAGGCATGCGCAAAGTGTGACGGTGCCGTGGCAAGGCGGAATCGCGGAATTGAAATTCAGTTCCGGAGGCGCACTCCTGGGGGCGCTCAGCACGCGTGCTGATCAAATCGCCTTTTACTCCGCTGGCGTTCAACAGTTGGGCTGGCTCGGGCATATGCCTCTGCGCAACCGGACGGGTGTGGGGGGATTCGCGTTTGATCCAGAGACGCCAAACCGCGTTGTCGTGACCGACGTTTCTCAACTGCCATACGAGAATCCACGGGCTCGAGTGACGTGGTGCCTGACGGACGGAATGACTCTCCGAAGGAGGAGGCCCAGCGACGGAATCGACGCCGAGTTCACGTCGATTGATACGGCGAACGGTGTTGTCGCGTGTGGCACGGCCAAGGGCAGCCTGTGTGTGTGTCGCGAGAGCAGTTTTCTGGGTTTGCCGCCGCGCTGGTCGGTGGAACGAGGCGCCCATACCAGCGCTGTGCGCGCTGTCACTCTTACCCGGAGTGGAACGTTACTAGCCTCACTCGGCGCGCGAGGAGACGACGCGACCGTGTGGCAACTGAACCCGAAATGGGCCGGACTCGGGGTGCACTCGGTTCTCAAAACGCGACGCAGCACGGAGATTACCTGTCTGGTGTTTTGCAACGCCGATAGGAGCATTGCGTGCGGAACCCACGATGGCACCGTTGACATATGGAGTGCCGGGACGGGTGAGCTCGATCGAGTTCTTGGGAGACACCGGGCTGGGGTGACTGCTCTCGCTGCTACACGGAACGGATCTCTGGTCGTAAGTGCCAGCGCGGATGGCACAGTTACCGTGTGGGACCAAGATTCTTGGCAGCTGGACACAAACGTACGTGTCACTTCTTTGGCGGTTCGTGAGGACGGGTCTGCGGTCGCATGCGGTGATAACCTGGGGCAAATACATTTGTGGGTCCAAACGGCGGGGGTCTAGATCTGCGCTGACTGGCATGCGCCGGTGGATGTCTGGTTGGCCGTCCTGGACGTCAGCCGCGCAGCCGCACCTGAAGTAGGGTGTCGATTCCAGGCAGGAGAAAGACCGTGACGAAGAGTAGAAATTGACCGACAGTTTTATCGATTCCCAGTAAGGCGTCAACCTCAGTACTGGTTCCAACGGCCCAGGCGGCGAATGCCACGACTGCAAGTGCGTAGGAATAGCGGTATGGCCTCTTCCTGGACTCCATGCTCAGGCTCGTCACGAACAGGTACAACGGGGTCCCGAGCAGGCACGCGATGATCGTAATCACAAGGAATGGCTCGCCGCTCCCGAAAACAGACCTCACAAGTAAGAAGAAGGACAGGACCTCACCCGGCACGTACTTGACGACCTTCGTGAGGTAGTCGTCACCCGGCTGTCCCCGGACATCGCTATAGGTGATGGTGCGTGGCATTTCTCAGCCCACGACTACGAATGGAGCCCAGTAGAAGGGCTGACGGTAATCCGTGGAGCCCTGAAGGAGGCTAGTCAACGTTTCCAGGGGGCCAGAACGTCCTGCGGTACGTGCATCGCCATGTAAGGTCCGGAGTTTGTTCAGCGCCTGGCGCGCGGCCTTGGGAGTCAGGACGCGAACGTGGTTCTGCGCCGCCTGCAGGGCGACGGGCGGAGAATCACCTGCGCTGAGGCGTCGGTAGAACTGCTCCATGAGCAAGCTTGTGGAGTGGCTGTTTACTTCCCACAAGCTGACGACAGCAGCGCGTGCGCCTGCCGCGAGCAATCCTCTGGTCAACCCCAGCATCTCGTCGCCGGGTGTCCTGTTGCCAACTCCTGTTTCGCAAGCGCTCAGGACGACCAACCGACCTTCAATGCGCATGCCCATGAAATCATAGACCGTCAGTGCGGTCCCGTCCGCCAGCAGGACCGCAGAGCGCAGAGGGGCGTCTGCGGCGAGATAGGCATGAGTGGCGAAATGCAGGATCGGGTAGTCACTTAGCTTCGCGCGGACATTCGTATCCGTGGCCTTCGCGTCCAACAGCAGTGCGCTGCGTGAGAAAAGGCTGCTTACAAACGTGGCCTCCGCCCCTGCCGCTGGCAATGGGGGGAACTTCTGCGGAACACTCCCGAGCTCCGTCGCGTACGACATGTTGCTTGGATTGCCCACCGCAAGCACACCTTCTGCTGTCGTCGCACCGGACACAGGCAGGAACCGCAGCAGGCTGGCACTCGGCAGAATGCGGAGCGCATGCGTCGCGACCAGCGGTCGGCCCTCCCAAGGGAGCAGCTGGAAGGGAAGGATATGTGCCGACCCATACGGGACAACGATCAGCTCGCTGGATGCTCGGAGCGCTTCCGAGAACGGCTTGAGGAAAATGTCGGCGAGGCGCCTTCCCAGGCGATCCGATACAGCCCCTCCACTCTGGCACTCGTTGTGAAACGTGCGGATGTCGCCGTCCAGGCTCTTTGCGTCAACAGACGTGAAATGCGCGGTGACCTCGCTCCGAGTAATGGACCAGGCCATCAGGTTCTCACCGAGAAAGAAGTACTCGATCAACGCCGAGCGCTCGCCCAGAACGCGACGCACGTCTTGTAGGGACATGACGGGCGATTGAGGGTTGATTGTGCGGTGGAAGGCGGGATCACTATGCGAGAGCTGTGCCTCGAGTGTGCGGAGACGTGCATCATCTTCAGACAAGCGGTTGTCGATGGCTCGCAGCCGATCCGAGTCGGGTGGACGCTTGGCCCGCTCGACGGCAAGCAATCCGAGCCACGTCTGTACGCGCGCAGCGACTTGTCGC
>JAFAPL010001082.1 GCA_019247135.1 Chloroflexota bacterium
TGCCCTGGTTTCGGCGGTCGGTCAGGCGACGCAGGCACTCCCGATCGGCGAGCGACCGGCGCCGACCTTGGGCCCGATCCCGACCCTCGGGTCGATGCCGACCCTCGTTGTCACGCCCACCCCGTTTTCGGCGCCCACGCTGGCCCCCGTTGCTGACGCGACGGATGCACTGCCAACCGAAGAACCGACGCCCGAGCCAACCGCTGTTCCGACCGTTGTTCCAACAGCTGCGGTCAACGGCCGAGCACCGTGGATTCTGCTACCCCAGCCGGCGCCAGGCAGCCATGTCACCTCCGGCCAGATGACGCTCGAGGCGCGCGGCCGCGGCGACTCGCCGATCACCGCCATGCGACTCGAGCTGGACGGCGCCGCGCTGCCGGTTGCTCTCGAGCAACGCGACGGCTCGACGTGGCGTGGTTCGGCTCAGGTCAAGGTGGGCGCCGGCCAACACTCCGCTCGCGCCGTGGTCACCGACCAGTCGGGTCGCAGCGGCGCGTTTCGCTGGAACTTCGACGCGGGCCCGTAGATCAGCCGCGGCGAGGCTCGAGCAGGACAACCGTCGGTTCGCTGGGTAACGATGACGGTGTGACGCTGAGTCGTGCGCGCGGGGCGACCTCGGTTGCGCCCATCTCTTTACAGAACCGTTGGATGTCATCGAGGCGCACGTAATCGCGCGTTTCGTCGGTCGCGTAATGCATCGGCACGACGAGTTTCGGCTCGATCTGGGCGACCACCTCGGCGGCGGCCGACGCGTCGATAGTGCAGTTGCCGCCCACCGGCAGTAGCAGCACATCCGAGTCCTTGATCCGCGCGAGTTCATCGTTGGTGAGCTGGGCCTGGGCCAGGTCGCCCAGGTGACACACGGTGAGCTCCTCCAGCTGGATGACGAAGGCGGTGTTCTTGGGCGGACGCGTTCCGTCGTCAGCAGTCTTCCGCGGCGTGCGCATACCCCAGATCAGCGCGCCTTTGATTTCGTACTCGCCAGGCCCGCGCAGAATGTGCGGTTGCCCCTGGATAGCCTCCAGCCCGGCGTGGTGTGGATGATCGTTCGAGACGGTGACGACGTCGGCTGCGACGTCCACGGCGGGGTATCCCCACCCACCGTCGTCATATGGGTCGGTCACAATCGTCACGTCCCGTCCGCGAAGACGGAAGCACGCGTGGCCGAGCCAGTTGATGTCCACTGACGGAGTCTACCAGTCCGCAACCTCGTTTCTTTGCTTGAAGACGTAGGCGGACTGGTATAAACCGCTTCCAGCTCATGCGCGCCATCGCTCGTTTCCTGGTCGGGATTGCCTTCGTTGCATCCGGGCTTCTTGGAAGCGCGGCAGACCAGGCACGCGTGGCTGTCGCCAGCGCGCCAGCGGCTCCCGAAGACGCCCCGGCGCAGACCAGTACCTTGCAAGAGGCTTACAACTTGCTCATGGACCGCTACGTCCACCCCCTGGACTCCGCGGCTCTTCTGGCGGCGGGCTGGGACGAGCTGGGCAAAGAGGCGGACGGCAAGGCGGCGACCCCCGGACAAGCCCCGACGTTCACAGGCGACCGGGCCGCCGACGTCCAGGCCGCGCAGAGCGCATTGAACACGTACCTGGCCAAGCCCAACAGCTCCGCGAACGGTTTCGTCGCGGTGCACGCTCTTATCCGCGGAATGGTGCACTTCGTCGACGAAGGTCACACGTACTTTCTCGATCCGCAGCAGTACGCCGACTATCAATCCTGGTCGCGTGGCGACAACCAGTACGTCGGCATCGGCATCAGCGTGAGCACACGCGATTCGCAGCCGCACATCGTCGAGGTCTACGACGATACGCCCGCGGCACAGGCAGGTCTGCAAGCCGGCGACGTGCTGGTGAGTATCAACGGTCAGTCGGTTGCCAACCTGCAGGTCGAGCAGATGACCACCCTGGTCCGCGGTCCAGCCGGAACCACGGTGACGTTAGAGGTGCGACGAGGCGATGCCCCGGACACGCTGACGTTCAGCGTGAAGCGCGCCGAGATCCACCTGCAATTCGTCTCACAGAAGCTGGTAGGCGATGACATCGGCTACCTGCTTCTGCGCGGCTTTCCCGAGCCATCGGTGGACGACACGATCGAGCAGGACGTGGCCAATTTCGAGCAGGCAGGCGTTCACGGGCTGGTCCTCGACTTGCGGGGCAACACCGGTGGTCGCATAGACGTCGGGACGCGGTTGTTGAGTGATTTCCTGCCGCCTGGCACCACCGTGTACCAGGAAGTCGATCGCAACGGTCAGGACCGCATGCATTTCTCGCGCAACGGTCAGCAGTACGACATCCCCCTGGTCGTCCTGGTGGACGGCGGCACCGCGTCCATGGGTGAGATCTTCGCGTCAGCCGTGCAGGAGCATGGAGCAGCCACCATTGTCGGCTCGAACACGGCCGGGAGTGTGGCCGCGGCGCAGGTCTTCGGCTTGCCCGACGGCTCGGGCATCCAGGTGACGGTGTTCGAAATTCGTTCGTCGGATGGCAAGCAGTTGAACAAAATCGGCGTGACGCCCGACGACGTGATCGACCCTGCTACGCGAGCGCCCTCGGGCGACGATCCCGCGATCGATAAAGCCGTCGAGATCCTGCACGACCAGGCGGCCGCGGGCGCGGCGGCGCAGTCGAACTGAGCAGCGCTGCCGAGCAGCACGCCCGCGAACCGTAGAGTTATCAGGTATGGGCGTCCACCTCGCCGTCGAGGACCTGCAGCTCGCGCAGGTCATGCTGCCCCAAGATGCAAACCCGCACGGAAACGTGCACGGCGGCACGTTGATGAAGCTCGCCGACACCGCCGGCGGACTCTGCGCGATGCGCCACGCGCGGCGACCGCTGGTCACCGTCGTGATGGATTCGATGACATTCGAAGAGCCGGTCTACGTCGGCAACCTGGTGCTGCTGCATGCCTGCGTCACGTGGACCGGGCGGACGAGCGTCGAGACGGTGGTCACCATCGACGCTGAGGACGTGGTCTCCGGCATGATTCGCCACATCTCGTCCGCGTATTTCGTGTACGTGGCGATTGACGATGACGGCCGGCCGTCACCCGTGCCGCCGTTCGAGCCGAAGACAGCTGAGCAGCGAGCGCGCTGGAAGGCTGCCGAACAGCGCCGGGCCATCCGCCTCGGGCGGCGCACCGACGGAGTCCACGCTCAGGCGTGACACCTGTAACTTCTGCGCGGCTCGGTGCTGGAACGTTGCGCATCGTCGACGACTATGCGGCCCAGGTGCTGCGCTGTCCGCCCGATGTCGCACGCGCGGGTGGCGTCCATCTTCTGGCGGTGCCCGAGCGCGGCCTGCCTGCGTGGCACGGCTATGTCATGCCCGTCCTGGGCTTGTCATTCGCGTCCGGAGCTGTCGTTGCGTGCCGCCCGGACCTGCTGGAGCAACTGAAGGCGACGCTCGGATCGGACGTACGCCTGTCTTCACTTGACGCCGCGGCGCTGCGGCGTCTGCACCGTGCCGTCCGACAGCTCCTGCCGAACGCGTTCACGCTTGGGGGCGACTTCCGCGTTCTGGACGCGTCGACATTCGCTCCTTCGGCGCAAGAAGACCGCGCCGAATTCATCGCCGACGAGGATGCGTCCGCGCTGCATCTGCGGACTCGCTTCGATGGCGCGATCTTCGGGGTGCGCGGGCCACACGGGCGACTGGTCTCCTACGCGGCGCTGAAGCGCAAATCTGAAGCCGTCTGGGAGATTGCCGTCGCCACTGAAGCTGACTACCGCGGCCGGGGCTACGCTCGCGACGTCGTCTCCGCGGCCTCTCGGCACACGTTGGATGCTGGTCGCATAGCGATCTACATCCACGACCGCGACAACTCGACGAGCGCGTTCGTCGCCCGCGCGCTCGGCTACCAGATGTACAGCGAGATCGTCCTCGGCGAATATTGAGGCAGCTAGCGGCTCGGTTGTGCCCAAACTCCCCCTCCCTGGCCAGGGAGGGGGCTGGGGGGTAGGTCGGAGGACAGACTGAGGCCACGATCGCGCTACACGCGCGTCATGATCTCCAGCAGGTGACCGTCGGGGTCCGCAAAGTACAACCCGCGGCCACCGTGGCGTGTGTTGATCTGCCCGTCGGTGTGCGATCCAGGCCCACTGCCATACACGACGCCCTCGGCCTTCAGACGATCGAAGATCGCATCGAACTCCGCATCGTTCAGCAAAAACGCATAGTGATGCGAGTCGAACTCGCTCCGATTGTCCCAGTCAAGTGTCAGCGTGTCGTTGACGCGGACGGGCGCGAAATGGCCGGCCAATCCGTCGTACGGCAAGCCGAAAATCCGCGCAAAGAAGCGGGCCGACGACTCCTTATCACGGGAGGGCACGATCGTGTGGTTCAGCGTGATCGGCATGCGGCGCATGTTACGCGGCCACTGCACGGCTCACGGCTGACGGCTGACCGCTTATGCTCCGAGTGCATGCGGTTCGACACTCTCGCCGTTCACGCGGGCGCGCCTGAGTTCACCATCGCGGGCGCACATCCCACCGCCCCACCACTGGTACCCGCGTCGAGCTACTGGTACGACTCCGCCGACGACTTGGACCGCGTCCTTGGCGACCAGCAGCCAGGTTTTTCGTACGCGCGCTACGCGAGCCCGACGGTGGCATCGTTCGAAGAAGCGGTCGCGGCGCTGGAAGAAGCGCCCGCGGCGGTCGCTTTCGCCTCAGGCATGGCCGCTATTCACGCCGCGATCCGAGCGTTTGCGCCCTCACCCGGAGCGGTCGTCTTCGCCAGCCAGGATTGCTACGGCGGCACATTCACGCTGCTGGCCAGCACACTGGCGCAAGAAGGCGCGGATGTTCGCTTCGTGAACGTCTTCGATCTCGACCAGCTCGAGTCGCGCCTGGCAGCCGAGAAGCCCGCCGCGGTGATCTTCGAGGTCGTGTCGAATCCGCTCGAGCGCGTCGCCGACGCTGAGAGGATCATGGAGCTAGCGCAGAGGCACGGCGTGGCGGTGCTCATCGATTCGACGTTCACCACGCCTTGTCTGATCAAGCCGCTCACGCTGGGCGCCGCTTGCGTGATTCACAGCGCCACGAAGTACCTTGGCGGCCACGGTGACGTGACCGGCGGGGTAGTCGCTTGTTCGTCCGACGCACTGGCGGCCCAGCTGCGCACGTGGCGGAAGTACACCGGCTCGATCCTCGGCGTCCTCGAGGCGTACCTGTCAGTCCGCGGCATACGCACACTGTCCTTGCGCATGGCGCGCCAGTGCGCGAATGCGGCAGTCGTCGCGACGGCGCTGGCGCGAGACGGTCGGATCGAGCGTATGTACTACCCCGGCCTGCCAGAGAGCCCCGACTTTCCAGTTGCCTCGCGCTTGTTCCCCGAAGGCATGTTCGGCGCGGTCCTCGCGTTCGGGATCCGCGACGCAGACAAGGCGGGGGTCATGCAGTTTCTCGAGAGTCTCAAACTGATTCGCGCGGCGCCGACGCTGGGAGATTGTTTCAGCCTGGTGCTCTATCCCGTGATCGCCTCTCACCGCGGACTAACGCCCGATCAGCGACGCGAGCGCGGCATTCACGACAATGTCGTGCGACTCTCCGCAGGCCTCGAAGACCCGGCCGACCTGATCGCCGATCTGGATCAGGCGCTCGGCTAGCTCGCGCCGTCGTCGGGCGACGTGTCGTCCGGCGCGGCCGGCGTCTGCGTATCCGCTACCCCGTTCCCGACGATGATGCGACCCTGCATCCACGGATGCAGCGTGCACACGTAGTCGTAGGTTCCGGACTCGTCGAAATACCAGGAGAAGCCTTCGCTCGGATCGAGCTCGCCTGAGTCGAATGAGTCGTCCGCGGCTGTGACCGTGTGCGCGTCGGTCCCGGCGTTCGACCATGTCACCCACGTGCCCGGCGCGATCTTGCGGGTGACGGGCGAGTAGCCCCATTTGTCCTCGGGCCTGGGGGCGTCGATGATGTTCACCGATACGAGTGGCGCAGCGCTGGCACCCGTTGGGGTGATCAAAAGCTGCGCGACGAGCATCAGTGCGAGATATCTCAAGCGCGCACGACCTCGATCGGCGCAAAGGGTCCGCCAAGCACCGGAGCCGGGTCAACCCCGAGGATGTCTTTCAGGACACCCGCATACACCGAGCGGAAATCGGAGCTGAACTGCAGGTCGCCGTTGCTGTCGAGGTCTTCGAGGCTCGGATAGCTCCCGTACATGCCACCCTGGACGTTGTTCCCGATAATGAACATCGGTTCGGCGGTGCCGTGATCCGTGCCCAAAGACCCGTTCTGACTGGCGCGTCGGCCGAACTCGGAAAAGGTCATGATCGTGACGTCGTCCTGGCGTTGCATGGACGCGAGATCCTGCATGAAGGCGTCCACCGCGTCGCCCAGCTGCGCCAGCAGTTGCGCGTGATGTTCCTTCTGAGTGGCATGAGTATCGAAACCACCCATGCTGACCGAGAACAGGCGGGTGCCCAGATTGCCCGCGATCACCTGCGCGACCAGTTTGAGCTGGTTGGCCAGGCCATTGTTCGTGGGGTACGTCACGGGAGTTTGATACGCCGCGGCCACCTTCTGCAGCTCGTCGGATCCTGCCAACGCCTCGACCGTGCCGCGTCGGATCAAACTTTCGTACTGCGACCAGTTGCCCGCCTGGCTATAGATGTTCTGCAGCGTCTGCATCTGGAAGGTACGGTCGTTCTTGTACCGGGTGTCGGTCAGAAACGAGAACGCGCCGATGCTGGCGACGGCCGGCACAAGTGTCGTGTCGGTCCAGAACATGCCGTTCAACTGGTCGCCGACGCTGATCGCCGGCAGGGCATTGCCCTGGTTGCACTGGCACGCGGAGACGTAACGGCCTAACCAGCCGGACTTTTCGAACGTGTCCGGGGCTGCCGAGTGCCAGATGTCCATGCTGCGGAAGTGCGACCGGTTCGGATTCGGATAACCGACGCCCTGCACCACGGCCAGCTTGCCGTCGTCGTACAGCGCCTTGAATTTTCCGAGACTCGGATGCAGCCCGACCGAATCCGTCAGCTGAAGGACTTCGTTGGCTGCGATGCCGAGACTCGGACGCAACTGCGAGTAACCAGCATCCGCGAACGGAACCAGCGTATTGATGCCGTCGTTGCCACCCGAGAGCTGCAGCACGACCAGGATGCGATTCGACCTCGAGGTGTCGACCGCCACCTGGCCGAGCACGCTCGACCGGCCTTGGAGCGCCATCGCGGTTCGGGTGATGAAGGACGGGGCGAGAAAGCCCGAGGCGACGAGCAGGGCGCCGCGACTGATGAGTTGACGTCGTGTCTGGGATGCCATGTGTCTGCCTTCGCTCTAACCGAGCTGATAGGTAGGAACGGCCATCGCGAGGTGCACGAGACCGCGTGCCTTCTGGTCGATTACGCCGGGGTCTGAGAGGTCCAGGGAGCCGGACGTGTTCAGGTAGTCAATCAGCGCCTGGCGCGTTTCGGGGGTTGCGTCGCCGTCGACGAGCAGACTGAAGTAGTAGTCGACGAGAGCGTCGGGGCTAGCGATGCCGTGTCCCTGGACCTGATTGGCCACGTCGCTGAAGTACGGTTTGTTCGGATCGCGCCCGGTTGCCAGGCGCAAGCCCCAGTTGAAGCGCTCGAAGAGCGTCGTCGCGTTGATCCAGGCGGCCCCGCCTTTCCAGCCGCTCACGTCGGGCGGATTCAACAGATCCTGCCCCATCCTTCGGAGCGACTGGGTCGCGTCCGGTCCGACGTTCTGCACGTTCAGCGCCTTGAGTGAGCCGACGACGAGGTCAGCCGGCTGCTTGACCTGGCCGTGGAATGCCTGTCGCGACAGGAACTCGGGCCCGGTGAAGATGTCTCGCAGCACGCTTCGTACATCGAAGTTGGTACTGACGAACGTGTTGGCGAGCCGATCGATGGTCGAGCTATCGGGATTGTCGTAAACGAAGTAGGTGAACAGTCTGGTGGTAATGAAGCGAGCGCAGGCGGGCTGGCGGACCATGATGCCCAGGACGTCGTCGGCGTCCAGATTGCCTGTCTGGCCCAGATACGTCTTCTCGCCGTCATCGTGCTGGTTGCGGTTGAACACGAACTGGCTGTTTCGATCCAGGGTGTACCCGGTGAACGCACGTGCGGCTTCGTGGACGTCCTGCTCCGTGTAGTTGCCGATGCCGAGCGTGAACAGCTCTTGCACTTCGCGCGCGTAGTTCTCGTTCGGTGCGCCCTTGCGATTTGCGCGGTTGTCAAGCCAGATCAGCATCGCCGGATCCCGCGTGACCTTCTGCAACAGCGTCTCGAAGCTCCCCAGACCCGCGTCACGGAAGAGCTGGATCTGCTGCAGCATCAGAAGGGGGTGAGCGACCTTGCTGTTGGCGGTGGCGAAGTGTGTGTGCCAGAACAGCGCCAGCTTTTCCTGAAGCGGCCGGCGCGTGTACAGCATCTTGTTGAGCCACCAGAACTTGGCGACTTCGATCTTTTTCTTCGCGTCAGGATCGTTGGGATCCAGCGCCAGGGGCGCGATCTGCGCGTCGGCGGCGGAGTCGTCCACTTGCTCGGGGTTGAGCAACTGATCGAGAGCGCCCGAAAACCCGAGAGCGGTGTATTGCGCCAGCTCGGCCTCAGTCGCGCCGAAGCCCGCGCGGCGCAGCAGATGCGCGACTTGCGATTGCGGGGTGTCAAGAGCCATTGCAGGAGGTCCGTCCGAACTTCTTACGCACGTGATGATCGGCGCGTTACGCCCCATGCGCTAAAGTTGGCGTCAGTCGCTGCCAGCGAGGGAGGTTCCCAACCACGATGGGCATTCTGGACCGCGTATCCACGCTTCTACGGGCCAACATCAACGACCTGATCGACCGAGCTGAAGACCCCGAAAAGGTCGTCAAACAGCTTGTTGCGGACATGAACAGCCAGCTCGTGCAGGTCAAGACGCAGGTGGCCGCGTCGATTGCTGACGAGAAACAGCTGTATCAGCGCTATCAAGACAACCAGGCCAAAGCCAACGATTGGCAGCAGCGCGCCGAGCTCGCGGTCGAGAAGGGCCAGGATGACCTGGCGCGCGAGGCCCTGATGCGCCGCAATAGCTTCCAGCAGACCGCGGACGGATTCAAGGCGCAGTACGACGAGCAGGCGAAGCAAGTCGAGACGCTCAAGGATGCGCTGCGCCAGCTCGAAGCCAAGATCCAGGATGCACAGACCAAGCAAGACCTGCTGATTGCTCGATCACGGCGCGCCAAAGCCGAAACGCAGATTCGCACCACGCTGTCCGGCATGGACCAGAGCAGCGCGCTCGGCAGCTTCCAGCGCATCGAAGAGAAAGTCTCACAGCAGGAGGCCCGCGCCGCAGCACTGGGCGAGCTCGATCAGGACACGATGGAGCACCGCTTCCAGTTGATGCAGCAGGAGAGCGACCTGGACAAGCAGCTCGCGGAGCTGAAGGTCAAGAAAGGCCTGAGCGCACCCGAGGCCGAGAAAGCGCTCGGCTCCGGTTCGACCGACGCAGCTCCCTAAAGCAGACGTTCGAACCGCGGTAGTTCGCCAACGAGCGGCGCGGCGTACTCCAGGAATGCATCCGTGAGTCCCGCGCCGTCTCCGCTGATGAACTCGCTCGGCAACCGCTTCTGCTCGTTGGCGACCAAATCCAGCGGTGCTCGACCGAGTCGGACCAGGTACTGAGGCCCGTCCACCCGCTCGAGCGAGACCATGACGCCGGATTCGTCCTGGGCGGCGTACTCGACAGCCGCGCGGCCCACCTGCTCGCCCTCGGCGCGATCGATCTCGGATACATAGGCTGAGGCCATGCGCTGAATCGTGCCGGGCTTGTCGAAGCGAACGCGCACGCCCAGTGCGGCTTGCAGGTGCTGCGAGAGCGCCTGCGCCGGACTGTCGTAGTAGGCGTGGCCGAAAGCGTCCACCCAGCGCGGCTCGCCGCCCGCTCCGATGACGTGACCTTCGGGCGTGGGCTGGTTTTCACACAGCACGATGACACACCAGCCCCGCTCCTCGTACACCTTGCGCACCTCTGCCACGATCTCGTCGACGGCTTTGGGCCGCTCGGGCACATAGACGAGGTGTGGCGCGTCGCCCGGGCCCTCCCTGGCGAGCCACGCCGAGCCGGGCAACCAACCCGCGTGCCGGCCCATCACCTCGATCAGACGGATCGGATCGGTCGCACGCATTGCCCACGTATCGAGAGCCGTCTCGCGCGTGATCTGGGCCACGAACCGCGCCGCGCTCCCGTAGCCAGGGCAATGGTCGGTCCCTGCCAGATCGTTATCGATCGTTTTTGGCACACCCACCACGCGCAAGTTCAGGTTGCTGTGTTGTGCGGCCTCGGCAACTCGCTGCGACGTGTCCGCCGAGTCATTGCCGCCGATGTAGATGAAGGCATCCACCTCATGCGCTTGACAGAACTCGACGATCTGCTGCGTCTCACCCCGTGCCTGATCAAGCTTGTGGCGGCACGAGCCGAGCGCCGAAGAGGGGGTGCGCTTGAGTCGCTCCAGGCGCGTCTCGTCGAGGTGCGTCAGGTCGAGAACCTCGCCACGAAGCAGCCCGAGCACGCCGTTGCGCATGCCGAGAATGCGCTGCGCGCCTCGAGCACGCGCCTGTGCAATGACGCCCGCCAGACTGGCGTTGATGACGGCGGTCGGCCCGCCCGATTGGCCGACCAGGACAGAGCGCAGCAGCGCTAACCGGCCAGGGCCACCTGGCGCTCGGGCCGCTCCGCCGTGCGCCGCTCTCGCAGCGCGGCCACGATCGTGCGCATGAACGCGGGCAGGTCAGCCGGCGAGCGTGACGTAACCAGGGTTCCGTCGCGTACGACTTCGCGGTCTACCCAGTTCGCTCCGGCGTTGACCATGTCGTCCTTGATACTCCTGAAGCTGGTGGCGGTGCGTCCCTTGAGGATGTTGGCCGAGGCCAGCATCCAGCCGGCATGGCAGATGGCAGCGACGATCTTGCCCTGTTCGTAGGCTTCGCGAACGAGCTTGACCATGCCCGGGTGACGGCGCATGTGATCAGGACTGTAGCCGCCCGGAATGATCACCGCGTCGAACTGCGACGCGGTCACCGTGTCGGCTTCAGCGTCCACCGTGACGGGATATCCGCGCTTGCTCTGGTAGGTCTCGGCGCTGCCCGACCCGACGACGAACACGTCCGCGCCCGCTTCACGCAAACGGTAGTACGGGTACCACAGCTCCATGTCTTCGTAGAGCGTTTCCGCGAGGATGGCGACGCGCATCCCGTCGAGCTCCCCGACGTTGGCCGAGCTGCTGGTGTCGGTGGTGCGGACCTGTCGACTGTTGGCCATGCGTGTCATTCCTCTGTTTGGAGGTTACTACGGGACTTCATCGTACACCTGCCCGCAGCCGCTCCAGAACGCCGCACAACAAATCGGCAACAGCGTTTACATCCGGCAACCTGGCGTCGGCGAGGTCGCGCACGCTCGCGGATGTTTCGTCGGTGACGACGCCGATCGACAGCGTCGGCCCGCTCAGCCCTTTGAGTGCCCTGAACGCGTGCGTGTCGGTGATGTCGTCGCCGATGTAGACGGCGCCTCTGAGTCCATGCTCGTGCGTGAGCGATGCGACGGCGGTGCCTTTATTGACCTCGAGCGGCGGCAGGATATTGAAGACGAGCCGTCCTTCTTCGATCTTGAATCCCTGGCTGTGTGCGTGCCGCACCAGGCTGGCGAGGATGGCCGAACGGGCCGCCTCGGGGTCGGCTGCTTCACGGTAGTGAATGCTCGCGCTCACACCCTTCGGTTCGAATCGAACGCCCGCCAGGGTGAGCTCGGCTTCAACGGCATGCATGACGGTTTCGAGCGTGCGCACCCACGCGCGCGCATTCGGGACGACCTCACCCTCGATCTCGAGCCCGTGATTGCCCACGTAGACAACCCCATCCAGCCCGACCATGCGTCGCGCATCAGTGCTGTTTCGCCCAGTCACCACGGCCACCAGTGCGAGACGGCGCGCTAAGCCATCGAGCGCCGCACGCGCGCGCTCGTCGACCCGCGCGTCGTCCGATCGCTCGACGATAGGGCTGATGGTGCCGTCGATATCGGTGAACAGCCCGCTCGGCTCATGTGCCAGAACGCCGACGACTCGTTCGACCAGCCGCGGCCCGTTTTCGTACACTTCGACAGTCCAGGCTCATCTTATTCCGCGATAGCTCAACGGTAGAGCGGCCGGCTGTTAACCGGTAGGTTCCAGGTTCGAATCCTGGTCGCGGAGCCCTTTGAACTCGAATCTGGCTGTTTCTGACCTACCGGTTCCGCCGTAACGGTGGGAGAACCACCAAAGTGTTAGCCGGTAGGTTCCAGGTCTGAAATCCTGATGATGGGGCTCCCGAACTGGGAATCTGGTGTTCTCGGACCACCGGTTGCGAGCTGAGACGCAGTCGAGCCATCAGGTTTTCGGTGGGCAAACCATCAGGCCAAAAGTAGCCGGATGCTCTACCTGACTGGTTGGCGTACGCGACAAGGCTGTACTTTCGTCTCCACTTCGGGCCAGGCCTCGGGAACGCAGCCGTGCCAGTTGCTTGTAGGCGCCGCTCGAACCCAGACCGGCGATGGCGCCAAATACGTCGGCCGGCATCATCGGGCCGAATCCAACACTCGCAGGCGAGCCGTACCTTGCTGTACGTAGAGGGTCTCGATCCCGCCATTCGTGTGCGGCGCATCGTGGCCGCCCGGCTGCAGCTTGACCGACATTAGCCGCTCGGTGGCGAGTCCTTGAGGGAGCTCCACCAGGTCGTCTGGCGCGTAGACCGTCGTTGCGCCAGGAATCGGCGGCGGCAGCGTGCGGGCGCTTATCAGACGGAGCGATATGGAGAGCCACTCGTTGGCGGCGTCAGCGGGGTTCTGCTGTGTGTGACTGACGTTTTCACCAATAAACGCGGCGGTCCCAGGATTCAGGTCGGTGGACGAGCCATCGGCGAATGTCACTCGCGCCACTCCGCTCAGCGTGTAGACGAAGCCGGCCACATGCGCGTGCGTGATTCAGTCGCGGCCGGGCTGTGGTACGTCGCTGCAGACGGCGAGATTCGACGCCGCAGCGAATAGACATCTTGAACCTCCTGGAGTGACAACTGGCGCTACGCTGTGCGTAACAAGAAACTGCCGTTTCGCTCGTGCCCTAGCTCGGCGTACCCCCGCTCACTCGTAACGTTCGGATCGGACAGAAAGCTGAACCCGAGCTCCACACCGGAAAAAGTCCCGTGAGCCAGGGCTCTGGAAAACTCGGCACGGAACGCAGCCGGATCATTCGGCGGCACAGTTTTGCCAGATCCGAGCGAGCCAACCGGGCCGATAGCTTCCCACAGGACCTCGAAGCTGACTGACGCTGGCACCAGAGTTGGCCCGAGGAACTGGAACTGGTCAACGACCGGAAGATGTGACGCGCGAACCCGCGCCTGGCGCCCATTGTCGTAAACATGAAAAGCATCGTTGGGCAGTTCGACCGTCCAGAACAATCCGGTCGGCTGGATTCCGCCATTGAAATCACTCAGTTGTGCGCGCGAACTGGGCTCGAACAGGTCAATTCATATCAGGGCGAACGTGCCTTCATGATGAGCACCATCGACGCCAACGTAGGCACCGTGAAAATACGGATCTCGCCTTCGAGGTTCTAGCGCTTCCCATCGTGACCGGTTGCCGCCCCAACCGGATACGCCTGGGCGGTGAATCCGCTGTAGTCGGTGATCGTGCACGGGTCGACAGCTAACCCATCGAACACCGCTCCAGTAAATGGAAGTGCGATGCCCTGCGGCTCGCCGGGCTCCCAAACGTGGATCTGCAGTGGAATGGTGTCGCCACCAGGAATTGGCCGAGGTGCCCGTGACGAGGGACCGTCGTCATCGCTTGCGTTGGCTCAGACGACTACTGCCGAACTGCATGCATTCCTCCCGAGTTGGACTGCTACTTCGACATAGTTGCCGGCGTTTGAATTGATATCGGCCATCTCAGGCGCCGTTGGTCGTTTCCAGTCACTGAAAGCGCGCCTGTCACTGTTGCGGTTCAGGCAGCGGCGTGGAACCCTGTGCCGCTGGCTACCGCACGTCTGGACGCGGATCGGGGATGAAGCCATTGACGTTCGGCATCACCACCCGCGGTAGTGTTTGAGCGTTGATGACGGCGTTGCTGGCGATGATTCCGTTGGCGTTCAACAGATATGCGGTCAGCGCGTAGACTTCGTCCGGCTGAAGCGAGCCAGGCGCCTCGGGCGGCATCGCTCGGTTGATGTAGTCATAGACAGTGGTGGCATACGGCCAGTAGTTGCCGATCGTCGGCGGCGTCAGGCCGGGCTGAAACGGCGTCGGATCGACCAGGATTGGCCCGCTTCCGCCCTCACGACCTGTATCACCGTGGCAGGACGCGCACGTTGCGGCGTAGAGGACATGACCTTGATCAGCCGTGCCACTGCCGCGCGGCAGCCCCATCCCGTCTGAACGAACGTCGATGTTTTCGGCCGCGATCACCGCGACAGTTGCCGGCTGGCCGAAGCCGAACCGACCGCCACCGCTGATAACACCCGGCCTCGCGGGGGCAACAGGCGGTTGCTGCGCAGCAGCTTGCGGCGCCACCCCAGGCCACAGGGCGGTCGCGGACGCCATCGCCCCAAAGATCAGCAGGGTCAATGGAGACGACAGCGGGCGTCTGACCGCGTCACCGACCTCATGAGTCCACATAAGTCACCTTCCCGTTCGTTGCGACGTGCCAGCCAATAATGCCGTTGAACATCTCGCCGAAGTTGGTTCCGCGCGCCTCGACCAGTTGCGAGCGGGTGGGTTGAACGTAGCCGGTCTCATCAGTCGCGCGGCTCTTGAGGACGGCCTCGCCGCCATCCCACATCCACGGGAAGCGAAAGCGCGTGTGGCTGATCGGCAGCACCGGCTCCTGCAGGGCCGCCTCACTCCAGGTCTGTCCACCGTCGGTGCTCACCTCGACGCGCGCGATGCGCCCTCTGCCAGACCAGGCAAGACCGGTGACCTCCCAGAATCCTGGCTCTGGAATCGTCATTCCGCCGGACGGTCGGGTGATAGCCGACTTCGCCTCCAGCACGAAGGCGAACTGCACAGCCTTGCCATCGGGCTCGGGGAAGGTGTAGAGCGCGGTTTCGTAGCGCGTCATAAATGGCTGGTCGCCGAGCTTGAGGCGGCGCAGCCATTTGACGTTCGTATTGCCGATCCAGCCCGGTAACAACAGGCGAGCGGGATAACCTTGCTCGGGCCGCAGGGCCTCGCCATTCTGTGCGTAGGCCACCAGACCATCTGAGAGCAGCTTCTCAACGGGGATGCTCCGCGATAGCGCTCCCGCATCGCTGCCCTCGGCGAGGGCCCACGAGGCGCTAGAGCTGATGCCAACTTCTTTCAACAGGGTGCCCACCGGCACCCCGGTCCACTCGCTGGTGCTGGTCAGGCCCTCGAGTTGTTGGAGTGTCGATTCTGCATTCGCACCTTTCCATGCATCACGCGTATTCCCCGCGCATTCGAGGAACATGATCCGACTGGCTGACGGGAAACGCTTGAGGTCGTCCAGGCTGAAACTGGTCGGCTGGTCGACCATTCCGTGGACGAGCAGCCGATACTGGGCTGGGTCGATGGCCGGTATTCCGCCGCGAGCAATCACGTAATGGAGATCCGACGGCGTGATCATTCCAGTGAGTTGTTCCAGTGGCGTAAACGCAGGGACAGGAGCCGGTACGAGACGTGCTGGATGCTCGAACGGAGAGCGCGTGCCAACTGGAGCAATTGGCGAACCCGGCACCTTGGCCGGATCATCCGGCCCTGCTGGCGGCTCCGCCTGAGCTGCTGCTCGATTAGCAAACGCCACGGCCCCAGCAGCGGCTACCGTTCCACTCAGCAGGACTCGGCGGCTGAGGCGCGAGTCAAGCCTGGAACTCGCTATACCCTCAATGTCGTCTGCCATAACTTTGCTCCCTCCGCGCCATGAGTCACTGCAATCTCTTTGGTGAAGCTTGCCGAGACCGCCAACAGGCAGATCCAAAGCAACCCCCGCCCGGCGCACTCTGTCAGCTTACGGACGGACCATCCGGGCATCTTCGGGCGAACGCCCCATCCTGCGCCCCATGTTTAGCCCATCGGGGCCCCATCTAAGTCCAGAGCGATGAAGCCACGCTGCTTGTTCTGCTGCCCTCAGTGGCGCTCCGCTTACGTCAGACCAGCGCGAACAGCGAATACGGACGCCGCGGCCCGCGACGAGACCCCAGGCCGGGCGAAGATGTTCTCCAGGTGACGGCCGACTGTTTTCTCACTCAGCACAAGCTCCGCAGCTATCTGACGATCAGTCTTACCTTCACCAACCAGACGAAGCACTTCGGCCTGGCGCGCCGTCAAACGCCCGGGCCTTTCGGCGTGCTGGCCCGGGGCGCCGACATCGGGTTGCGCTCGCAGCCAGGCCACGTCCTCCGCGTCGGACAGGACTTGCTCCAACGGCAAAGCCCGACCCTCGTCCCAGGAGCGCGCGAACGCGTCGGCACGCAGCTGCTCCCACGCGGCAGCCACACCGCGAGCATAGTACGTCCGGGCGCCCGGTGGTGGCGGCAACGCAACCACCTCGCTCAGAGCTGACGCCGCCCCGAATAGTCTGGCCGCCTGGGTGGCCTGGCCGCACGCGGCGGCCACCGAGTTCCACGCGTGCTCGGTCCCGCCCCCACGTCGCGCCACTATCTCGCCATAGCGACAGGCTCTGGTCGAGCAAACGACCTGCATGAACGTAGTCCCGTTTGTCCTCAGCCACGAGCCCCAGCATGCGCAGCCCGTTGGCAATCCCCCAGGT
The DNA here is from genome assembly GCA_019247135.1 of Chloroflexota bacterium. Next base: position 16,745 of record JAFAPL010001082.1, read on the forward strand.
GTCAACACGTTGGTTGGCGCGCGTCAGGTTGTCCTCGATCAACCGGGTAGCCGCATCGAGTTGTCCGCGACCGAGACAGGTCGTGCATCATGGATGCGACAGGCGACCCCAACGATGTCACCGTAGCGTTTCACGGTTGGTCGTCAGTCAACGGGTCGATGACGCGTAGTCCAGCGAAGCGCCGAAAGCCCCGATCATGCGAGGCAAGCACGAGGCCATGTTCGATGGCGAGAGCCGCGATCTCGATGTCGGGCACATCGTCGCTTCTCAGACCAGGCGTTCGCGCCAGCTCGGTGGCGATCGCCTGATGACCTGCACCCGCTGAGACCAGCCGCACGCCGGGTTGATGGAGATGGGCTTCGGCAACGGCCCAGGCTTCGCGCACTGAAAGCGCGTCCTGCCCAAAGACTCTCACGCTGGTGATCAGCCGAGCGAATGCATAGACGACCGGCCAGCACAGCACGACGGCGTCGTCGCTCAGAGTGAGCTGCCGCCGGAGCCAGCTGCGCGCCTGCTGATGTTCTGGCGCATCTCTGAACGTGGCATAGATCAGGAGGTTGGTATCGACCAGCGTCATGGAAGATCGCGCTGCGTCCGCCTGTCGTCATCCAGGGCCGCGAGCAGCGCCGAGACATCGGTGATGTCCAGGGTTGGACGGCCAGGCAGCTCTGGTAGCCGTGGCGCAGCCTGGCGGCGATCGGCCGCGGCGCCACGGCGAACCAGCCTGTTCACCGTTGTACGAAAGGATTCGCCGGTGCGCCGTTTCTCGGTTTCGATAATCGCGGCGACATCGTCATCCAGTGTTACGGTGGTGCGCATGATGCCAACATCGTAGCATCAGAAGCATCAACGTCATACATTTGCGCCTTCCTACACATGGGCACGTCCCATCGCGTCGCCGCAGACGGTGAAAACCTGAGTAGACGTCCGCGAGGCCGACAAGCCCATCGACGGCGATCGTCATCAACGGGGGTTCGGTTCGTCGAGCTCGAGACCCTGATTGGCGCACCACCCGGGGTCACTCCATGGCGCCGTGCGCGGCACCGCCCCGGCAGGATTGCCATGCCCCACACGATTGGCATTCCGACGGTGCTTCGGTGGGGCGGCGACGCGGTCTCACCAACGAGCACACGAGCCTTCTCGTCGCTGGGCGTTGCAGTAGCGCAGTGCGTCATTCAGGCTTCAGCGCCAATCACGGCGGCGTCTACCGGCAGCGGACCGGCAGCGGACGCGGCTGCGAGCAGGACTGGCACCATCCACAGCGCAACCAGCGTGACCAGCAGTTCCCAGATGACCACCAGACCAATCCCGTAGGCGAGGTCCGAGCGATACAGTTCGGCGAGCGTGCTCTGCCCGATGGCGCTCTGGGTGAGATGCATGAGTCTTTCCTCGGTTCCCCCTCCTACTCCGATTCGGCGCAGCGATCCGGGCGTCGCCCACTCACGGCGCGTACTCGAGGTCGGTGCGGAACGGCTGGCCGTCGGGGGTTACAACGTTGGCCAACAGCTGCATTTCCCCTGTTCCGTCGTTGATGGCCTGTATCGCGGTGGCCGGGGGGTGCGAGTACCCGTGGCCAGGCTGGAGCGTCACTGACTGGTCGGTGAGCAGGAGGCGCACCATGCCTTGCAGCACATACAGCGTCTCGATGCCGCTGGTGTGCGGCCGAGAACGACCCGATCGCACGCGCTCGCGCGAACTGACCCAGAAACGCAGCCGCGTCGGTGGGTGCCACAGTCTTGGCCCGAGCCGAGCGAGCGGGTCGGGCCGATCGCCTGCCAGTGCACCTCGACGCTGACGGTGGCTGGCACCAGATTTGGTCCGAGGAACTGGAACTGGTCGAGGACCGGGATGTGTGTAGCCCGCACCATCGCCTCGCGGCCGGTATGGCTCACTTGAAACGCGTCGCGCGGCAGCTGGACCGTCCAGAACAGACCCGAGGGGCGGATGCCGCCGTTGAAGTCGTGGACCTGCGCGCCCGAACCGGGCTCGAACAGGTCGATTCATATCAGCGCGAAGGTGCCCTCCTGACGGGTGCCCGTCTCGGCAACGTAGGTTCCGTCGAAGACGCGGATGTCGCGTTCGAGGTTGTAGTGGTTGCCATCGCTGCCGGTGGCCGTCCCGACGGGATACGCCTGCGCCGTGAACCCGGAGAAATCCCTGATCGTCGTGGGATCAACGTTGGGGCCGTCGAAGACGGCGCCGGTGAACGGCAGCGCAAAGCCCTGTGGCTCGCCGGGCTCCCAGACGTGGATTTGGGGTGGAATGACGTCGCGCCGAAGATCGGTTTGGGTGGTGGCAGCAAGGGGAGGCCGTCGAGATCGTCATCAGCGAGGGCCGGCTGCGCGAGCACGTGCGCGAGGGCCGGCCCGGCCAGCGCTCCGGCCGTGTCCAGGATCGCCCCGCGCCGACTGAGGCTGCGGGTTGGTGCAGGCGCGTAGCTGTGGTCAAGCTGCATCTGCTGTCCCCCCGAATCGGTTACGCCCACGCTACGCCCACTCGCACGGAGCGCCATGCGGCGAACGCCCCAACCCGTGCCCTATCTTTGCGCGGATCACGCAGCGGCTGGCCGAGTGGGTCGACGTTCAGAACAGCCCGTGCGCGTCAGAGGAACGGCTGGCTGCGGCGAACCCGCGCCGCCAATCGTTTCTGAGCGACCCAGATCTCTTCACTGGGCCACTGCTGCGCCCAGGTGGCGGAGACATGCTCGGCGTAGGCGTGCGTCTGCGCGTCTGGCGGCGCCTGGATCTCGATCAGGTCGAGCACCTCGAAACCGTTGCCGCGGAGCAGGCGGAGCAAGTCACCGTACCCGAGGTGGAACACGATGCCGTCATTGCTGGCCCGCCAATCCAGCTGATACAGGCCAAAATAGGACCGCGCCAGCCGTTCCTGGACCGGCCCGACATCCGGGCTGCACAGGACAGCGAGCGTTGAGTTGCGCAGGAAGACCAGGCGCCCGCCCGGTCTGAGCATGCGGGCGGCCTCGGGGATCCAGCGGAAGGGATCCGCCCAGATAGAGGCACCATACTCCGAGACCGCCAGGTCGAACGCGGCGGCGGGCAACGGCACCTGCTCGGCAGGCGCCTGGATCAGCGGGAACGCGAGGCCTAGCTCCCGCTGGCAACGCCGGGCGGTCGCCAGTTGGGCCGGCGTCGGGTCCACCCCTACCGGCCGCGCCCCGCGGCGGGCGAGCCACGCCGAGAGATAGGCCGTCCCGCAGCCAAGCTCG
>JAFAPL010000155.1 GCA_019247135.1 Chloroflexota bacterium
CTGCCCGCCGACGTGCAGGCGCCCATCATCGCTCCGGTGGACATCACAATTCGCGCCGCATGATCGACCGTCGTGCAGGTCTCCGGCGAGCGAGCCGCTAGAGCCCTGGAACGCGCTGGCTTCGAACTCCGCGGCCAACGCGGTCGCCATCGCAAGCTACGGCACTCCGACGGTCGCACGGTGATTGTGCCGATGCATCGTGATCTCGCGCCGGGCACGCTGCGTTCGATTCTCAAACAAGCCGGCCTGAGCCAGGAAGCCTTCCGCGCTCTTCTCTGAGGGCTAGCCGGTGCGCTCGAGGATGTAGAGGCCGCCGGTGAAGCGGTCCGTTACGTAGACCAGGCCGTTCGCGTCCACGACCAGGTCGTTCAACTGAATGCTGGCCCGCCCTGGCGGCGCCTCGGGCACGTAGTACGCCACTTCGCGCGGCGCGAACGGATCCGAGATGTTCACCACGCGCACGCCCGCGTTGAACCACGTCACGTAGATCTCGTTCGAGTCCTGCGAGGTACCCGGCCGCATCTCGTGCAGGTTGTGCGGCCCAAACCGCCCACCGCGCGAGCAAAAGTCGCCCTGCGGCACCGGAAACTCCGAGATGACCTTCGGCTGCAGCTCGTCAGCGATGTCCACCACGCGCACGCGCGTCTGCATCCCGTTGCAGTCCGCGGCCAACTGCTCGTCAGTCACAACGAGCACATCGCGCCCCGGCACCGGCAGCGCGGTGTGCGTCGCCGTGCTGACATCCGACCCAAACTCCAGTTGACTCACCAGCTTCGGCGCCGACAGCTCCGAGAGGTCCAGGATGACGAGCCCCGCGTCCCACCACCCGCAGTACGCCCGATCGCCTCGCATCAACGGGTGGTGCAGTGCCTTACGCCGAGCCCCAGGCCCGCCGGCGCCGTGCCCACCCGGCGTCCACGATGGCGTCTCGCCTCCCCCTGTCCACTGTCCGGGCAGCCACCAGCGCCCCACGTCGCGCGGATTCGACGGATCACTGAGGTCAAAAATCCGCAAGAACTGGTCGATGAACCCGTCATCGCTGCCGCTCATGTACGCGTAGGGCGCCGTCCAGTACGTCATCCGATGCACGCCCTTGCCCGGCATCGGCACAAAGGCCAGGTCGCGCGGCTCCGCCGGCGACGACACGTCGAAGACTTTCAGTCCACCTTGCCATGTCTCAGCCTGCTCGAGCGGATTGCGCTCGTAGTTGACCAGCAGAATGTCGTCAACAACCTGCACTTTGTGCGAATGTGTCCCGTGCGGCGTTTCGAGCTGGCAAATCACCCGCGGCTGGCGTGGATCGGAGACGTCGACCACCGAGGTACCGACGCGGCTCTCACCCATGTGTCCGATATACGCGACCCCGTTCTGGACGTTGACATGCATGCAGTCGCCGTGACCGTTCAGGTCGGTGTGCCCGACGAGACGCATGTTGAGAGCTTCCGCTTGCTGCGAGGCGGCGTGTTGCACAGACATGGCGCGCGTAGTGTACGGATCCCGAGCCGGCTAGCCTGTAACCCATGCAGCGCAGCGTAAGCGACGTGGGCGTGGACGCGGTCGCGGACCGCCTCGAACGCCGCCTCGCGGAGTCGCCCTGGACAGCCGACGCCCCAGCGCAAGCTGATGTCGAAGCCGCCGCGGAGATAGCGACCTTTGCACTGCGCCTCTCGGGCAAACAACGCACCGCGCGTCGACTCAAGCGGCTCATCGTGCGCTTCGCGCTGGCCGCGTGCCTGGCACTCGCGGCCTGCAGCAAGCCCGATGCAGGCCCCGAGGCGACAGCCGTCGCGATCAGTCAGCTTCCGACGGCCAACGGAACCGAAGTCGCCCTGGGTGCGCAAAGCCCGCGCGGCAGTCCAGGTCGATTCACGAACCTGACGCTTGTCGACCCTGGAAGTGACCAGCGGCCGTGGGCGATCGCCCTGCCAAAGGGTGGCAATAGCCCGGTTTTGATCGACCCGGTCGGCTCGGGCATGACGACACCCGGAACCGACTACAACCTGGCCGCGCAGCCAATCAACGTCGGCACCCGCGACGGTCCGTCGCAATTCCTCGACCCGTTGACACCTGCCGATAGCTCAGGGACCGAGCCGCCGGTGCAGTCGCGCGACCAGCTGGTTGGCCCCTGGGGCGAGGACGAACGATACGTGGCAGTGACGCGCGCGATCGCTGGACAGCCGACGGTCCTGGACGCCGCTTACAACGCCGCGGCCGCGGTTGCCGCGGGCGGTACGCACACGTATTCGAACGGAGTCGTGTTGCGGGTCGAACCCGACCAACCTGTGATCCAGGTGATCGACCGCAATCTGCTCGAATCGGGCAAGCCAACACGCGCCGAAGACGTGGTGTACGTGGCGATCAGAGACAGTGAGCGGGCGCTGTACGACCCGGGCACGGTCGTCAACCTGCGCGACGTCGTCATGACCAGCCAGAACATCGACGTCAACGGTCAATCCCAGACCGTCTTCGTGGCCAACGCGGCACTCCAGGGCGCGCGGGTTGAGCCGACCGACCACGTCGACCTTCAGAGTCTCTTGCAGCCCCGCCTCCAGCGTGTCGACGGTGACCTCGCCGCCGAGGCGCAGGAGGCCGGCACCGCTGGGACGCCCGCGCTGGCTACGCCCGGCCCGTCGACGCAGCAGCCCACCGCCACCGCGCCGCTAGCACCGGTGCAGCAGCCGGTGATCGTGAATCAATCGCGCGGCCCGTCGTTCATCGACGACTTCCTGATCTGGATGTGGCTCAGCAACAGCGGCTTCTATCGTGGCAACACCGTCATCATCAACAATCCGCCGCCGAGTCCGTACCGGACGGGCAATCCCGGGGGCTACTACTACTCGGCGCCGCCACCGCCGAGCTCCTCCACGCCGTCAACTGCTGCCTCGGCACAGGCAGCCTCGCGCAGCACGGCCATTCAGGCGTCGCGCTCGGCGGTCTCGGGTCAGGCTGCCGGCACGGGCGGAGGTGTGGCGGCCACCAACAAGTCGGCCGCCGACGAGAGCGCACGAGTGAGCGCTGCGACCAGCAAAGCGGCGTCTGCCGCGGGGAGCGTCAGCTCAGCGTCGGCGGGCAAGAGCATAAGCTCGGCGTCTCCGCCTTCCTCTTCGTCGTCGTCGGCCAGCCGCAGCGCCGGCTCGACGTCCGCCGGCACGCGCGGCAGCGCCTCGACCTCGAGCGGGTCCAGCTCGACAGGCTCAAAGGGCATCGGTGGCGCTTCGTCGTCCTCTGGCTCCTCCGGAGGTTTCGGCGGCAGAGGCGCTAGCGGTGGAAGCAGCAGCTCATGAACCAGGCATGCACCGCGCGGATGTAGAGCAGACCACCAGCGAGCTCTTCAATGCCACCGCGAATTCAGACGGTCCGGGCGTGCTGCTGCGTGGTGCCGAGTTTCGACCCTTAGTGCGAGACCAGCTCGATCCCGTGGTGCTCGACAGCCTGCTGCGCCTGGCGCGGCTCGCATGCCGTGCGGCCGAACGCTTGCGCGATCATCCGGATCCGGCGGTGCGACGTGCCGCCGCCCTGCTCGCCGCGCGCAGCCACCCACTGCTGGCTGCCTTCGATGGCTGAATCACCAGAAGATAGGACGTATCTGGCGGGCCTGATCGAGCGCTCGCCGCTGCTGCCCGAAGCACGCCTGCGCGCCCACTGGCTCGGCCTGCTGCCGTGGCTCGAAGTCGACGAGCGGTACGAACTGGCCGCCCTCCTGGTGAACGTCGAACACGTGATCCGTGACAGCTCGGCGTGACCCCTCGGCAAGCCTGGCGACGCTGGCGACGAGCCGCTGGAGCGTGGCAAGGCTGGGCGGTGTGTCCGGCGCTCGTCGCATGTGACGTCGGCCTTGCACCCGGGCACGGCCTGCCGGCCGATGGAGCCATGGCTCTTGCGTCGCAGCTCATCCCATCGCTCCGCGCACACCCGACGCTCGTCGTGCTCGATCTCGACGTTTGCTTGAGCATCCAGCTAGCGGCCGAACTGTTCCGTCGACGGGCTGCCCATCCGGTGCTGCTCGTGCCTCGCTGGCCGTACGCCGAGGCGATTTTGCCGCTCGAACCGATGCTCACGACCCTCCTTTCAGAAGCCGCCACCCTGCCGCCGAGCACGCGGCGCCTTCCGAGTGTTGCGTTTGCTCTCGACGACCGACGCGATGTGCCCGTCCCGGGCAGATCACCCGACGACGTCCGCGCCGACAATCGTTACCGCCTTGGGGTCGCTGATCTGCCAGACCTCAGGACGCTGCGGACGCGCGGCATCACGCGAGTCTTGAAGTTGAGCCACGCGTGCGCTCGTTAGCGCCCCCGCTCGACTACTTCGACTACGACCGCCTGTGGCAGCGCGTCGCGGACCAGGGTGCAAGAGATCTAGACCTGGACG
>JAFAPL010000767.1 GCA_019247135.1 Chloroflexota bacterium
AATAACCATTCGGAGCGCTTTGGAGCTCTTCGCTGTGTGCATTCGTCTCGCCAAGCGTCACGTAGAGCGTCACGCGAGAGGGCAAAAGCGTCACGCAGGGCGTCACGTGGACGCTGCTTAGCACACAGGCGTCACGTGGAGCGTCACGCGGGGGCTTCAACTCAGCCGCGCGATGGAAACGGCGTTGCGGTCCCGTAGTTTGGGATATAACGACCTCGACCTATGACAAGTGAGCCGCCGCAGCATCGGAGCATTGGAGCGGTCGCGCGGAGTCCAGACGTGGCCGAAAATCTCGCTCCAGCCCATGCGAATGGCGGCGGCTTTGAGGGCTTCGAACCGACAGGTCCGGTGGACGCCTTTGTGAGCGGCGACAGTCGAGCTTCGGTCGTCGACGCCCAGGATGCGCCGGACGTGGACGGTGGCGCTGATCCGATGTTGCGGAAGATCGTCGAAGCGTTGGAGGCGATTCGCGCCGAGGAGTTCGACTACGAGATCTTGCGCGCGGCATCGGACGTCACCGGTGAGGACGTGATCTCGACGTGGCGGCCGTCACTGGCGTACCTGGCGCCCGAAAAGCGCGATGGCGAATTTCACGTGACGGTCTATGCGCAGGGCGCGTGCGAATCGTGCCCGATCAAGCAGTCGCACGTGGGCAGCATCGAGCCCAAGGTGCGCGAGCTGGTCGGTGCGGAAAACGTGTTCGTGCACGACTATTTTGACTGGTTCGACGGGCAGTCGAGCCAGATGCTGGGCGAATAAACGCCGCGTTCGCGTCCGCGCTAGCGGCGCGAGGTCGTCGAAGGCTGTTACTCGCTTGCCTCCAGCAATGCTGCCACATGCCTGGCATAGGAAGGCTGTAACGCGGCACGTCTCAGAGAAGGGTCAACCAGCCGGGTGTGTGAAGGGTGTCACACGCCAGATGCCGGAAGGGCTCTTATGGGGCGCGATTCAACGAAGGTCGTTACCGAGCCGCAGCGGAGCTGTAACAGATGGACGAACAATGACGGTACGGGGTTTGCGTTCTATGTCTCGCGTACGAGCCATGCAGACCGACTTCCGAACCACGGTTGCACAGTCCAGCCCCGTCGAGGCAGCCCGCCTCGCGATCTGGCGCCTGTTCGAGCAGGGCTACGTCGACGAAGACATGGCAACCGCCGGCCTGCTGGCGGTTGACCTTGGAACGCGTCGCACCAGACGCGAAGCCACGCCACGTAGACACGCGCGAACGGGCCATAGCCTGCCATTCCGCCACGCACGCGCGGCCTGAGAATCCCCGGCGAGTGGATCGACAACGCCAGCGCGCTCCGCGCCGTAACTGGCGGCCGCGAGCTTTGTCAATTCGAACTCCAACTCAGAGCGGGGTGCGCAACGCGTTCAGCCGCGCGTATCTCATCGGATTCTGGTCGCTCGCCAGCTAGAGCGCGCGCACGACTAGCCGGTTCTCAGGACAAAAGAGAGAGGAGGCTGTATCAATCAGCCTCCTCTCTTGCTATGCCGGTGGTTTCGGTTTCTTAGACCTCGCGGTATTCGCCTTCGACGGTGCCCTCGGTGCCGGCTCCGCCTTCGCCTGAACCGTTGGTGCCCGGCTCGCCTGGCTCTGATGGGCCGCCGCCGTATGCGGCCTGACCGACAGCCATCATCGCCTGTTGGAGTTCCTCCAGGGCCGTGCGCATACCGTCGACGTCGTTCGCGTCCAGCGCTCGCTTGACGGCCGACGACTTCTCGGCGACCTGCGTCCGCGCTTGCTCAGGGATCTTGTCGCCCTGCTCGCGCAGCAGCTTCTCGGCCTGATAGTGCGCGCTGTCCGCGTGGTTGCGCAGCTCGATCTCTTCGCGGCGGCGGCGGTCGTCGTCGGCGTGCTCCTCGGCGTCCTTGACCATCTTCTGGATCTCGGATTCGCTGAGCCCGCTCGAGGACTGGATGACGATCTTCTGCTCCTTGCCGGTCGCCTTGTCCTTGGCCGAGACGTTCAGGATCCCGTTGGCGTCGATGTCGAAGGTGACCTCGACCTGCGGCACGCCGCGCGGCGCGGGCAGGATGCCATCCAGGATGAACCGACCGAGCGACTTGTTCTCGCCCGCCATCGGCCGCTCGCCCTGCAGGACGTGGACTTCCACGCTGGTCTGGCCATCGGCCGCCGTCGTGTAGGTCTCGGTCTTGGAGGTCGGGATGGTCGTGTTGCGCGTGATCATCGGCGTCATCACGCCGCCGTACGTCTCGACACCCAGCGTCAATGGGGTGACGTCCAGCAGCAGGATGTCCTTGACTTCGCCCTTGAGCACGCCCGCCTGGATCGCGGCGCCGATCA
>JAFAPL010000905.1 GCA_019247135.1 Chloroflexota bacterium
ATCGAAACTATTGGCGTCGCGATTGAGGTGGTGGCCGTGGCTGTCATCGTCGCCGGGCTGGGTTACGCGCTTATCCAGAGCGGCGTCGCCTTCGCCATGCGGGACGGAGGCGAGTCTGCCTACCGGCAGCTACGTAACCTCAGCGCGAGAATCCTGCTGCTCGGACTCGAACTCCTGGTTGCCGCGGACATCGTCCGCACGGTGGCCCTCGAGCCGAGTCTCACGAGTGTCGCGGTGCTCGGACTCCTCGTTGTTATCCGGACCTTCCTCAGTTGGTCACTCGTCGTGGAGATCGAGGGCAGATGGCCCTGGCAAGCGGCGCCTGCTGGGACGGGAGAATCGAGCGATCGCCTGTGACCGAGTCGGCCTCGCACTGCACGCGTAGTTGATCGACGGATAGCCAATTCACCACTTCGGCACACAAGAAACGGGATTGCGATCGGGGGCCATGATGAGTATTTCCCCGAATGCGAAGCCGGGATTGCTGCACTTATCGTCGAGACACGACCTTGCGCGTGAGGCGCAACAGGAGGGTGAGACATGAGCGTGCAAAGCCCACCGGCCGAGGAGGTCGGATCGACTGCCCCAGCGCGATCCGGGCTTGTGCTGTTTGCGTTGATCCTTGTCGCCGCCGTCGCGAACCTGAATCTCGCAGTCGCCAACGTCGCTCTGCCCTCAATCGGCGCCGCGTTCAATGCGTCGCAGACCAGCTTGAATCTGATCGCCGTGGGATATTCGCTTGGACTCGCTGGGTCAGTGCTGTACTTCGGCGCACTCGGCGACCGCCACGGCCGCAAGATGATGCTCATCATCGGCACTGCGCTCGCCGTCCCGTTCAGCCTGCTGGCGGCATCCGCCCCCAACGAAAATGTGCTCTTCGTGGCCCGGGTGGGCGGCGGACTAGCGGCGGGCATGGCCTTCCCCACAACCCTGGCGCTGATCACCGCACTCTGGTCCGGCGCTGCACGCACCAGAGCGATCGCGATGTGGTCAGGCATCGGCGCCGCGATAGCAGCGCTCGGTCCGATGCTCTCTGGTCTCAGCCTCGAGCACTTCTGGTGGGGGTCGGTATTTCTGATCACGCTTCCCCTGGCAGTTGTCGCACTCGTCATGGCCCCTAAATTGGTTCCGTCACATGTAAACGAGAGCACAGAAGCGGTCGACAATCTGGGTGGCGTCCTGTCGGTAGTCCTGGTCGGCGCCCTGATCCTCGGCATCAACTTCGCGGTGGTGCCAAATGAAGGCGCTCTCGTCCTGACGCTTGTAGTGATCGCCGTCGCGGCCGGCGTGGGGTTTGTGGTGCGCCAACGGCGTGCCAGGAACCCTCTGTACGACCTCAACGTCGCAGGCCGCCCGACGTTCTGGGTTGCAGCGTGTGCTGGCATCATCGTCTTCGGTTCGTTGATGGGCGCGATGTTCATCGGCCAGCAGTTCCTGCAGAACGTGTTGGGATATGACACATTGCACGCCGGACTGGCCATCCTTCCCGCCGCCCTGTGCATGGTGCTGGTCGCGCCGCGCTCCGCACGGCTAATTGAAAAGCAGGGTGCCCGTCTCACGATGCTGACCGGATACGTGTTCGTCCTGCTTGGTTTCCTGACGATGCTCTTTCTCTGGAAAGAGAACACTCCTTACTGGATCGTTGCCCTTGGCTATGCCTTCGTGGGCATCGGCGTCGGCTTCGCCGGGACACCGGCGTCGCACTCGCTCACGGGCTCCGTTCCAGTGACACGTGTCGGCATGGCATCCGGCACCGCTGATCTCCAACGCGACCTTGGCGGCGCCATCATGCAATCGATTTTCGGTGCACTCCTCGCCGCTGGATATGGTGCCTTTGCGAGCGCGGCCATTCAGGGCTCTGGCTACAGCCAGGACATCGACCGCACGATCCAGACCCAACTGGTGAAGTCGTTCGCTGGTGCGGAGACGATCGCAGCGCAGTACCCACAATACGCGACTGCAATTACCGCGGCAGCCAAGGCCTCGATCCTAGCTGACGATCAGTTGGCCTACCTCGCGGGCATTATTGCTGTATTGCTCGGTGGAGCGCTTGTGTTTTTCTTCTTTCCGAAGCGTGCGGAAGAGGAGGCGATGCTGGCGCGGTTCCAGGTGGAGGATTCGGCGGCAGCAGACGCGTCGGTTGGAGCTGACGCCCCACCGTCTGTTTCGGCCGTCCCGAGCACGGACCGTCAGGACCTCGCCACCGAGCACCGCTGATCCACCCCGGGAGCGCATATGACAAATGAAGAACTCGAGGCCACTCTGACCCAGCTTCAGCAACAAGTAGAATTTCTGACGCAGGCGCTTGCGGGAACAGGTGACACTGCAGACAGACGGCGTGGCTCACATGCTTCAGGGCAACTGGACGGGTCGGAACTCATCTGACGATTGAACGCACTCAGGAAGCAGGACAGTGTTGGAGACTCAAGAAGCGAATGACTCTCCGCGCACAACGAGGACGACTGACGCTCGTCCAGTTCGTCGAAGCCGGCGAATCGCGGGCATCCTTGTAGCGATTATCGCCGCCCTGCTATTCCTGGCCACGGTCGGCGAGCTGGTGCTCGAGAGTCTCATCCCCGATGTGCGTCTGGCCTACGCTCGCGACATCAGGGATTCAGGCAAGGAGCCCGCG
>JAFAPL010000938.1 GCA_019247135.1 Chloroflexota bacterium
GCCAATGTTTGCTGATATTGATCGTCAGGGATGCGGAACACTTCCCGTAACACGCGCAGTGAATCGACCGCGGGAATGTCCCAGACCATCTGCGAGCGGTTGCCCATGACAAGCGTGATCTGACGCAAGAACGCGTCTTCTCGGCGCCACGGCGTATAGCCGAGCACCCGCGCTTCGCCGCTGGTGGGGTACAGCAACCCACTCAGCATTTTCAGCGTCGTCGTCTTGCCTGCGCCGTTTGGACCCAGAAATCCGACGACTTCGCCAGGGCCGATTTCGAACGAGATATCACGTACCGCGCTCACGTCGGTGAACCGCCGCCGTGCGAACGACCGCACGGTTGCCAGCAGGCCCGCCTCACGCTGGTGGACGCGGAAGGTCTTGCTCAGCCCGCGGACGACGATCGCCGACTCAGGCACGGCGGATCAGCCAGATTGGTCGCTCACGGATTCGCTCCAGCCGAACGCACGCCATACCCAGTCGAACAGAGCGGTGCAATCGGCGAGCAGGTCGTCGCTATGCATGACCACGACATAGACGCGGTGCCCGTCACGTGAGGCTGAGGCCACGATGGCCTTGCCCGCGGCGTCCGTGGTGCCGGTCTTGACGCCATCCGCGCCGGGGTAGACCCCCAGCAAGGGATTGTGCCCGTAGAGCTTGAAGCCGTCGCCGCTGTACGAGGGTGTTGCGACCGCGTCGCGAAACGTTGGATCGCGCATCGCGATCCGGGCAAGCTCGGCGAGATCGTACGGACTGGCGTAGTGACCCTCGGCATCCAGGCCACTCGGATTCACGAAGTGTGTGTCTTTGAGGCCCGCGTCGAGGGCGACCTGGTTCATCAAGTCGACGAACTCCTGGCGCGAATCCGTCAGACTGATGGCCAGCTGCTCAGCCGCGTCATTGCCGCTTGGCAACAGCAGCCCGAACAGCAGGGTGCGGTAGCTGATGCGCTTGCCGGGGACCAGGCCCATGACCGACGAGCCGTCGGCCAGTGCCATTGCGCCGCCGTCAATGCTTACTCGCACTGTGGAATCGAGCGAGTCGATGTGCTGCAAGGCGACGACCGCGGTGGCGATCTTGGTTGTGCTGGCCGGCGCTTCATGCGCGTGCGCGGCACGTCCGTAGAGCAACAGCCCGCTGTCGTCGTCGACGACGGCGAGCTCAGGCGCGGTCACCTCGGGCGGGGCGACATAGGCCAGCCGATGCAGGCCTGACTCGGGCGGTGGTGCTGAATCGACGTCGGAGCTGATGACCCACGCGGGTGGACGACCTGGCTCGACGTCGGCGCTGCTGATCCAGGCTGGCCCTGGCTGACGAGTCTGCCCGTCGCCTGGATAGAACACGAGCCTCCGCTCGGCAACGTCGCCGTACTGGACCTCCACGACAGACCCCGCCGGCAGGATGCTGAACTGCTGCGCCGGATCGGTTGGGCCCGACCATAAGGGCGTGTCACGCGTCGTGCGCAACCACGCGACCGGAGCGGCCTGAGCGGACGCCGTCGAAACGGGCACCGCGCCCACGAACAACAGCAGACAAGTGAGTGCCGCGAGCAGTCGGCGGCTCATTGCAGCGACAGATTCTGCGCCAGTGAGTCAACAGCCTGGGCGAGCGCGACGAGCGTCTCCGGCCGATCGAAGCCCGGCACATCGGAGTAGGCGACGGTCAACACGATGCGGCCGCGCCGCCAGGTCACACTCCTGGTGCCGTCGGCGATCCAGGTGCCGCGATAGCCGACCGTCTCGTCTCCGAGCGACACGGGCGCGTCGACCGGCTGAAGCAAATCGGGCAGGTCGTTCGTGCTGGCAGCGGCGTGTGCGCCATCGGCGGCGGCGTACAGGTCCGCCTCCACGCTGACCGCAGGCAGATCGCCGGGTGAATTGCCGTACGTGGCGACCACCGATCCTTGATAGCCGCGCGACCGAATTGTCTGCTGGAGCGCGATCGGGTCGGGCGCACCGCCGTTCTGGTCGATGAGCTGGTTGGGATGGATCAGATCCATGTGCTGCCATCGCGAACCATGCGTCAGGCGATCGTTGGTCGGGATCGCGCTTTCGGCCGGCAGTACTGCCTGCAGCAAGGCATCGACCTGATCGGACGTGATGCCACTCTCGCTGGTCTGGCGTGGCGCAGGCGGTGGGACGCCGCTCAGGGCCGTTACCGCCGCGTCGAGCTGAGGGTCGCGCCCGTTTCGGTAATCGTCGATGGAGCGGGAATCCGTGCTCGACACATCTGGAGCAACACCAACGCCATCGATATCAGTGTGGGTCTCGGGAGTCGAGGCTGCCGCAACTGCGATCTGCAGGGCGCCGCCGCCGGGCAGAGGCAGTAGTTCTGAAGAGGCCAGGGCGCCTGCGGTACGCTGGCCGACGAGCACGGCGCGGTGCGCTTCGTGCAGCGCGGCGGCGGTAATTTCAGACGCTGAGGCCGAACCGCCATTCAGGAGGACGGCGAGCGGCAACTGTCGCGCGTGCTCACGACCGGACGCGATGTCGTACGACTCGTGTCCGCGCTGATCGTGCTCGTATACCGAGCGCGCCGTTTCGGGCAGGAACCGACCAAGGATCTCGTCCGCGGTCTGGACGCTGCCCCCACCGTTGTCGCGCAGGTCGAGCACGATGTCCTGCACGCCTTGTGCGTCGAAGTCGTCGAGCGCGCGGTCGAGATCCGTCAGGACGTCGCTGCCATCTGGCAGCTGCGTCCCGGGCACGACGAAGTCCGTCAGACGCAGGTACCCCGTCCCATCCGGCAACACACGTGCTTCCAGCGGCGGAAAGTAGTAGTTGCCGCGAGTCACCGTAATCTCCTGCCGGCCGTTGCCGCGGTCCACGCTGAGCTGAACTGACGACCCCGCGCTGCCGCTCAGTGCGGTCGAGAGGGAGCCCAGGTCGGAGCGTTGGAGATCGTGGCCATCCACCGCCACGATCACGTCACCTGGCTTCACCCCCGCCGCATCAGCCGGTCCGTTGGGCGCGACGGCCGTGACCAGGCTCGGCGGGTTGCCGCCGTACCGAATTCCCAGTCCAACGGATTCCTGGCCACCGCTCACCGTCGTCAGAAAGCGCTGGAACTGCGAGGCGGAAAGCACATGCGTATGGCCTTCATGGACGCTGTCCGCCATACCGGACTCGACAGCTGTTGCGGCCGCGTCGGTCCAGGTCACATTCGCAACATAGGCGGAGTACGCCTGCGCGAACGTCTGAAACGCCGCGTCGGGGTCGCTCGACAGATCCGGCAATGGGCCCGGCGACGGCGCGCCGCGTTGGGTTGCTTCCGCCTGGAGTCGATTCCAACCCGCGCTCAGGAGGTCGGCTGGCGCGAGCGGTCGGTAGAACAATTCCAGCATGTCCTGATAGGTCGCGCGAATGCCGTCCAGATTCGAGTCCTGAGCGTGCGCAGGCGAGAGGACGCTCAGGCCGAACAGTGCCAGGGCCAGGCCTGCGTGGACGAGTCTCATGTGGTGACGGGCTCGGGATACCAGAAGAACACAACCGCGGTCATGAAGTAGAGCGCCAGGAGCAGCACGCCTTCAAGCCAGTGCGATTCGCCGTCCGCGGAGATGTACGCGAAGATCAACGCACTGAGCGCCAGAACGAGCAACTCGAGTGGCGAGAAGACTAACGTCATTGGCCTCGCGACTGCCAGGCTGGTGAAAACGAGGACAGGCGCAACGAACAGCGGAATCTGCGTCGACGACCCGGCCGTAATGCCGAGCGTGAGATCGAGGACGTTGCGCCAGGCGGCACGCACCGCGGCCCAATTCTCCGCGGCGTTGCCGACGATTGGAATGACGATCATCCCGACGAACAACTCGCTCAAGCCCAACTGAGCCGTGACGGGTTCGACGCTATCGACCAGGGCTTCGCTGACCACGGCTGTGCCGACGGTCGCCAGCGCGAGCGTAACGAGACCGCGTCGAAGCGACCACTCTGGCGAGTCGCCGCGCACCACGGCCGGCGCCGCGGCGCGTGGGCGTGCTGTGCCTCGGCGAGTCACTGGCCCGGGCCCGCGCACCACGAACAGGAGGTATGCCGCGTATGACAGCAGCAGGATCGCGGCAAGCGGGACGCTTACCTCTTCGACCCGCACCGTGTCGGCTGTCAACGTGAAGAACGCGCTCGGCAGCAAGAGGCCGGCGACAGCCAGCAGCATCAAGGTGCTATTGAGGCTCGTCATGCGTGCATCGAAGGTCATCAACCCGTTGCGCCAGCCGCCGGCGAGCAGTGACACACCGAGAACCAGCAAAGTGTTGCCGATGATGCTGCCCGTGATACTCGCTTTCACTAGCACGAAGAGGCCCTGGTTGAGCGCAAGGAGGGTGATGATCAGCTCGGCGGCGTTGCCGAAGGTTGCGTTGAGCAGACCTCCTGCGTGAGATCCGAGATGCCCCGCGACCTGGCCTGTTGCATGGCCGATCAAGCCGGCCAGCGGGATAAGGCCGAGAGCCGCCGCGGCGAACACGGTGATGGGCGGCGCCCCGAACGCGTGTCCGAGCACGGCCAGCGGCGCGAAGACGAGCAGCGCGTACAGCCAGCCAGGCACGCAAATAGCAGCCTAGCGTGTCTGGGTCCGCCAGGCCTGGCCCACACAGCGGTACGTACCATGGCCGTGCGGTCGAAACGCGGGTTCGCAGGCGCAGGCTGGCCTACACTTTGAAGGAAGACGGCACGCCATGGCTATTTCGACCTCGGCCGAGCTCGACACGCTGGCCATCAACACGATCAGGACCCTGAGCATCGACGCAGTGCAGCAGGCGAACAGTGGCCACCCGGGTCTGCCGCTCGACGCCGCGCCCATGGCATATGTGCTGTGGACGAAGTTCCTGCGCCACAACCCGCGCAATCCTAAGTGGCCCGACCACGACCGCTTCGCCTTTTCGGCGGGACACGGCAGCATGTTGCTCTACAGCTTGCTGCACCTGACGGGCTACGACCTGTCGCTCGACGAAATCAAGCGCTTCCGACAGTGGGGGAGCAAGACGCCTGGGCACCCCGAGTATGGCTTGATACCCGGCGTCGAGCTGACGACCGGGCCGCTCGGTCAGGGGTTTGCGAACGGAGTCGGCCTGGCGCTCGCCGAGGCGCATCTGGCGGCCGTATACAACCGTCCGGGCCACGACATCGTCGACCATCGGACGTTCGGAATCGTCTCGGACGGCGACCTGATGGAGGGCGTGGCTTACGAGGCGGCCAGCCTGGCTGGACATCTTCGACTCGGCAAGCTCGTCTACCTCTACGACAGCAATCAAATCACGCTGGCCGGGTCGGCCGGTCTTGTTTTCACCGAGGACGTGGGCAAGCGCTTCGAGGCACTCGAGTGGCACGTCCAGGAGGTGGCCGATGGCAACGATATCGACGCGCTCGAACGCGCGATTCAGGCGGGTGTTGATGAGACCGAGCGTCCCTCGTTGATCATCGTCCACACAACGCTCGGCTACGGCAGTCCACACAAGGCAAATACGTTCGGGGCGCACGGTAATCCGCTCGGACCAGACGAGGTCAAAGCCACCAAAGAAAACCTCGGCTGGCGGTGGACCGAACCCTTCTACATCCCTGACGAAAGCTTGCGGCTGTTTCGCAAGGCCGTCGACAAAGGCGCGCAGCTCGAACAGGAATGGCAGTCGCGATTTGACGCGTACGCGTCGACGGAACCGCGGATGGCCGAACAATTCCAACGCTCCTTCAAAGGCGAGTTGCCGTCCGGCTGGGACAACAATCTGCCGACGTTTACTCCAGCGGACGGAAAAGACGGCAAGCTCGCGACGCGCTCGGCTGGTGGAACGGTCATCAACGCGATTGCGCAGCAGGTACCGGAGCTGATCGGCGGCAGCGCCGATCTCAATCCGTCGACGGATACCGCCCTGAAAGACGCGGGCAACTTCGAAGCCCCGAGCCGCGTGCCGAGCGACAAGCAGGGCTCCGTCGGCGGGCAGTGGAGCTATGCCGGTCGCAACGTGTTCTACGGCGTCCGCGAGCATGCGATGGGCTCAATCACGAACGGGATCACCTACCACGGTGGCCTGCGCGCATTCAGCGCGACCTTCTTCGTGTTCAGTGACTACATGCGCCCGCCGATGCGGCTTGCCGCGCTCAGCGAACTGCCCTCGATCTTCATCTTCACGCATGACTCGATCGGTCTGGGCGAAGACGGACCGACACATCAGCCCGTGGAACAGCTAGCGGGGCTACGCGCTATCCCGAACATGGTGGTGTTCCGGCCGGCGGACGCAAACGAAGTGACCGAAGGTTGGCGTGTCGCCCTGCAGCGACACGATGGGCCCACGACGCTTGTGTTCAGTCGTCAGGCGCTGCCGATCTTCGATCGCTCCCAATTCGGCGCGGCCGAGGGCGCACGGCGCGGTGCATACGTCTTGGCAGACCCCGCGAGCGGCCAGCCCGAGATCATTTTGATCGGCACGGGGTCTGAGGTTGGCCTGGCCATAGAGGCCCGCGAGATCCTCGAGCGCGAAGGCCGCCGCGTGCGCGTCGTGAGCATGCCGTCCTGGGAACTGTTCAGCGCCGAGCCGCAAACTTATCGCGACGAGGTCCTTCCGCCGTCGGTACGAGCGCGTGTCGCGGTCGAGGCGGCAGCACCGCTTGGGTGGGAACGCTGGGTCGGCCAGGAAGGCGACGTCGTCGGGCTGAATCGTTTCGGCGCTTCCGCGCCGTATACCGACGTCTACAAACACCTCAATTTCACACCCGAATACATCGCCGATCGCGCGCGCGAACTCTGGCAGCGTGGCGCCAAACGCGATGGTGCGGGGGTTCCGTCCGGCGCCTTCGACGCCGACCGTGCCAGTTTCTCCAAAGCGGCCGGGGATGACCGCTAAGAAAGGGCAGCAAGATGCGCATCGCAATTGCGGCTGATCACGCCGGTTTCGAACTCAAGCAGCTTCTGTTGACTCGATTGGCGGCCGAACCCGACCTCACCGTCCTGGACCTCGGCACCAATGCCGCCTCGCCACCCGTCGACTATCCCGACTACGCGCGCGCCGCGGCCGAAGCCGTCGTGCGTGGGGACGCCGATCGGGCGATCATGGTGTGTGGGTCAGGCGCTGGCGCGTGTATCGCCGCCGACAAGGTGCCGGGCGCGCGCGCGTTCTTCGCCGGCGACACGTATACGGCGCACCAGGCCGTGGAGCACGACCAGGGCAACGTTCTCTGCCTCGGCGAGCGGGTCACGGGTCTCGAGCTGGCAGTCGAAATTGCGCGCACGTTCGTCCGAGCCCAATTCAGCGACCAGGAGCGACATCGCCGACGTGTGGCAAAGATCGCCGCCATCGAAGCCGAGTCCAACTTTCCACTCGAGGCTCTGAGGCGGCACGGCCAGAGCATCTGGCTGGATACGATCGCGCGCTCGATGCTGACTTCGGGTGAGCTGCGCCGTCTCGCGTGGGAAGACCGCGTAACGGGTGTCACATCGAACCCGACGATCTTTGAAAAGGCCATGGGCCACGAGCCCGAGTACGAAGAGCCGGCGCGCACGCTCGCCGAGCAGGGCAAGAGCGCCGAGGAGATCTACTGGGCGCTGGCGATCGAGGACATCCAGGGTGCGACGGACGTGCTGCGCGGCATCTACCGCCTGGTTAACGGGCTAGACGGGTTCGTCAGCCTCGAGTGCGCGCCGGCGGTCGCCAACGACACCCAGGCCACCGTCGACATGACGCGCGATCTGTGGACGCGGGTGAATCGGCCGAACGTCATGATCAAGATTCCAGCGACGCCGGAAGGTGTCGCGGCGATCGAGGAGTCGATTGCATCCGGCATCAACGTGAACGTGACACTGATGTTCTCGGTGCAGCTGTACGAGGAGGTTGCTCACGCATACATCAAGGGCCTGGAGCGCTTCTTCAGCGGACGGGAATCGCGCAATCTCCGCCATCCCGAGTCGCTGCAGCCCGCGCCGGCGTCTGTGGCCAGCTTCTTCGTCAGTCGCGTGGACACGCTCGTCGACAAGCTGTTGGGCGAGAAGATGTCCGGCACGACGGGGGCGACGAACGGTGACGTTTCGGCGTACCAGCGTCTGCTCGGACAGGCCGCCATCGCCAACGCACGCCTGGCGTACGCCTCATTTCAAAAGATCTTCTCGGGCCCGGCCTGGGA
The DNA here is from genome assembly GCA_019247135.1 of Chloroflexota bacterium. The sequence continues at coordinate 8,103 of JAFAPL010000938.1, forward strand.
GACCCTGGCGCAAAAGGGCGCGCAAGTGCAACGGCCACTCTGGGCCAGCACGAGCACCAAGAACCCGCGTTACCGCGACGTGCTGTATGTCGAAGAGTTGATCGGCCCGAATACCGTCAACACGATGCCCGAGGCAACGCTGAGCGCTTTCCGCGATCACGGGCGCGTAGCGCGCACGATCGACACGCCCGAGGCCATGGCCAGAACGGAACGTGTCTGGCGCGACCTGAAGACGGCGGGCATCGACATGGATGAGGTCACGCTGCAACTGCAGAAAGACGGGGTCCGCCTGTTTGCGGAGTCCTTCGATTCGTTGATCAAGGTGCTCGAAGGCCGGCGTCAGGCGCTCGCGCATGCGTGATCTATCATCTTGATCATGCAATCGTCGCTGCACGGCATGATCGACAAGGCGCACCGGTACGCCGAAGAGCCGTCGCGGGTTCGCCTCGCGCGGCTCGAGGCGGTGGTTCGGGGTGACAACAGTGACCACACGGTGGAGCTCGCGGATGGCCGACTCAGCTGCGACTGCGACCATTACTTACACGAGCGTCTGTGCGCTCATGTGCTGACCGTGGAGCGGGTTCTGAAGAGCTACATCCCGGCCAACGCGGCGCCCTTCCCGGGCAATTAGGCGCGCTCTGTCCAGCGGGCGAGCACGTCGTGCGCGTGCTTGAACGCGAGGTCTGAAGGAAGCTCCGCCGGCGCAAACCACTGCAGCTCGGCGATGTCGTCGGCGGGGCGCTCTGTTCCGCCCACGATCTCGGCCAGGTAGTACACGTTCAGCGTGTAGTCACGCTCGGCATACGTGTCCAGGACAATGCTCAGCAGTTCGCCGATGCGCACGTGGAGGCCGGTTTCTTCGAGCACTTCGCGTGCGGCGGCGTCGGCCGGAAGCTCCCAGGGCTCGACGAACCCGCCCGGGATATCCCAGCGCCCCCGTTCGGGCTCCATGGCGCGACGGCCAAGCAGCACGCGACCGTCACGCACGACGAGCGCGCCCGCGCACGGCTTGGCGTTGCGAAAATGCTCGGCGCCGCAGGCGGGGCAGCGCTGAGAGACGACCCGCGGCGCCGGCTCAGGCAGCCGAGCGCCGCAGTCTGGGCAGAAACGGAAGAAGTACAGGCGCGCCCTTCGACCGACTCTGAGCTAGTCGGGACTATTCACGCGGGCTGCCGCTCGACTCGCCAGAGCTGCTCAACGTTCAAGTTGAACAACCTGGAAGCACGAGCGCCAGCCAGCGAGCTCACGTGCAGCTCGAACTTCGCCTAGCCGAGCTTGGGACCGCAGGCCTTGTGATAGAAGACCGTGCGGCGGCGCGGCGCAAGCGTCACGACGGGGAACAGGTCCTTCATCGTGATGCGTTCGCCCGGGGTGGGGCAATTCGGGGAGGAACAGACATGGTCGGTCAGTTGCGCGCCCAGTGCTTCCTTGATGCGCGCGCGCTCGGCCGCCGTCTGGTTCTTGTTGCTTTCAGCCATGGCTCACCGATTTTAACATTCGTCGCAGACGGGCAGAAGAATACGGCACCAGGTCGTCGCGACTGACGGTCACGCTCTCTGATCTGAGCCTGCCATCGCCGTCGACCGATACGGCCTCGGATGCCGTCAATGAGCTGATGCTGCCACGGGCGAGCTGCAAGAGACCCGCCGCGGTAAAAGCCGCGAGACCGATCACTTCGGACCGCTCGGGCGCGTACTCCGACAACGCACGATCGTCGTCGAGGACAAACACCTGGTGGTGCTCCCGATCAGTCAGCCCGTTGGCGAATGCACGCGCGAGTCGTTCGCGGCCAACGTAGCGCAATGCCCTGAACTCAACCTGGAGTCCCAGCTCCTCGTGGACTTCGCGGGCGGCCTGTTCAGCTGACTCGCGGAATCGCCAGTGGCCGGCCGCCGCCGCGTCCCACTTGCCCGGGAAGGTGTCCTTCTCGAGCGATCGGCGCTGCAGCACGATCTCCTCGCCGCCGCGGCGCACGATCCAGCAGTGGAACGCCTGATGCCAGTCGCCATCCAGGTGTACGGCCGCGCGCGATTTGGCCCGTCCGGTCGGACGCCCTTCGGCGTCGAAGACCTCCAGCAGCTCGGCTGGATCATTTTGTTGCACAAACGTGCTGCCGTCGCTGGACATCGTTAAGAGGTGTACCTAAGACTATTAGGCGGGCCATGTCATATTCCGCAATGAGTCGCCGGGCGTTTATCGCCGGCGCTGGGGCCGCGCTCATCGCCGCGGGCGCCGCGAACGCGGACCCGTTGGGGCAGGACGAGCAGTGGGTCGCCAATTTCCAGGAAGCGCGCCTGTTGGCGGCGGACGGATCCGCAATTGCCGGGTTGCCTCTGTTCAGCCGTATGCGCACGATGCGCGAGCTCTCGAACGGTCTGATCCAGGTCTGGGTACCGCGCTTCGATCTGGTCGGTCGGGTGCGTGCGGATTCCGTCGGTCCCGTGGCGATTCCGTCGCAGGCGGACCTCGACGGTGAGCTTGAAGATGGCCCCACCATCCTGGACAGCATCGGCATGCCTGGCCGCATCGTCGGTTCCGGGAACGTGCGTACGTGGCCGATGTCGACGGGCGACTCTTTGCTCAGAACGCTGGGCCACAACGCGCCCGTGCGTGTCGTCCACACGGTCGCGGGCGAGGACAGTGGCGAGTGGTATCGCGTCAACTGGTTGGACCCGGCCAGCTACGAGCCGATCGGACTGGGATACGTGCACAACTCGGTCGTCCGGCTGCCCCGGCTACGCTACACGCGTGCGGTCGCCGACCGCGCCGACGATGCCCCCAATCACTTCGAGGCCGACCTCCGTGAACCTGCTCTGATCACCGCGTTCGAAGGCGGGGCGCCGGTCTGGTCCACGCTCACCCTGAAGGGAACGGTCACGAAGTCGACCCCGTTGGGGTATCACCGGGTACTCTGGCGCGTCGCGAACGAAACCATGACCAGCGAGCGCGTGTATCCGCCTATCCCGCGTGACGCGCCCGGCGGCTATTACCTGACTGGCGTCCTGTGGACGCAGTACTTCACCTCGGATGGCGCAAGCATTCACTACAACTACTGGAGCAGCAACTGGGGCTACGCTGGCTCACACGGCTGCCTGGGCATCGGCTACAACGAGGCGCACTTCGCCTGGACCTGGGCGGGGGTGGGTACGCCCGTCTACGTGTTCGCGTAGGTAGAAGGCCGTCGTGCGAGCCGTATGCTCAACGTATGACGCTGAGCGCAATCGCTGGTCAGGCCGCCGACCCGAGCCAGCTCGTGGACCTCGCGCGCCTCACAGACGCGTACTACTCACTCCATCCTGATCCGAAAGAACCCAGCCAGCGCGTCGTTTTCGGCACGTCCGGCCACCGCGGCTCCGCGTTTCATACTGCATTCAACGAAGACCACATCATCGCCATCGTCGAGGCCACCTGCCGCTATCGCCAGCAAGCGGGCACGGACGGCCCACTGTTCCTCGGGAAGGACACGCACGCCCTGTCAGAGCCGGCTTTCGAGACCGCTCTGGAAGTCCTTGGCGCACACAACGTCGACGTCCGCGTCGACGCGCAACGTGGCTTCACACCGACGCCGGCCGTCTCGCACGCGATCCTCAATTACAACCGCGGTCGCACGGACCACCTCGCCGACGGCATCGTCATCACGCCATCCCACAATCCCCCTGAGGACGGCGGCATCAAGTACAACCCGCCAAACGGCGGGCCAGCCGACACCGACGTCACCGGCTGGATCGAGCGCCAGGCGAACGCGCTCCTCGAACACGGCGTCCGCGTCCTCTGGCGCGCCAGTCAGGCAAGCGCAAAGCCGCACGACTATGTGAACGGGTACGTGAGTGACCTGCCGAATGTGGTCGACCTGGACGTGGTCCGCTCAGCAGCACTCAAAATCGGCGTGGACCCCCTGGGTGGGGCCAGCGTCTCATACTGGCAAGCGATCGCCGAGCGGTACGGTCTGAATCTGACGGTCGTCAATCCCACCATCGACCCGACCTTCGGCTTCATGTCCGTCGACTGGGACGGCAAGATTCGCATGGACCCGTCTTCGCCGTACGCCATGGCGAACCTGGTCAAGCTGCGCGACCAGTTCGATCTGGCGCTCGGCAATGACGCCGACGCCGACCGCCACGGCATCGTCACGCGACGGATCGGGCTGATGAACCCCAACCACTATCTATCGGCCGCGATCGCCTACCTCTTCGGGCACCGTGCCGAGTGGCCGCGTGGCGCCGCGGTCGGCAAAACGCTCGTGAGCAGCAGCCTGATTGACCGCGTGGCCGCCGAGCTCGGGCGCAAGCTGCTCGAGGTGCCTGTCGGCTTCAAGTGGTTCGTCTCAGGGCTGCTGGATGGGTCGCTCGCGTTCGGCGGCGAGGAAAGCGCCGGTGCCTCGTTCCTTCGCAAAGACGGCGGTGCGTGGTCCACCGACAAGGACGGCATCTTGCTGTGCCTGCTTGCGGCCGAGCTCATGGCGAAGCTCGGGCGTGATCCGAGCGAGCTGTATGCGCAGCTGACGTCGCGTCTCGGCGAACCTGTCTATCGTCGTGTTGATGCGCGCGCAACTCCGGAACAGAAGAATGCGCTGAAGCGCCTGTCACCGTCGGATGTGACGACGCGCGAGCTGGCAGGTGAGCCCATCCAGGACGTGCTCACGAAAGCCCCAGGCAATGACGCGCCGATTGGCGGATTGAAAGTGGTAGCGACCAACGGCTGGTTCGCGGCGCGACCCTCGGGGACCGAGGACACCTACAAGATCTACGCGGAGAGCTTTCTCGGGTCCGACCACCTGGAGCGCGTCCTGGCCGAAGCCCAGGCGCTGGTCAACGCCGCGATCAGCGCTTAGTCCACGCGCGCACGTCCCTGCGCAGTTTCCCTTTATAAAACCCCCTCTCCCTGGCCAGGGAGAGGGGGCTAGGGGGTGAGGGTTGACCCCGATTAGCGGCACTCGGGGCGAAGCTGGTTTAGTCGGTCTTGCCGAACCAGCGTACGGCGAGTACCAGCGCGGGCACGCTGAGCAAGGCCAGAATGAGCACTTCCACCGCGATCGGGATCGCGCCACCGCCCGGAGCATTGATCGCCAGCGCCTCGGTGCCCGCCTGCGGCACACCCGCCGACGTCAGCACCACCCGCCGCAGAGCATCCACCGCGTAAGCGGCCGGGTCGATGCGCGTCAACGCCTCCAGCCAGACCGGCAACCCGCGGAGTGGAAAGAACGCGCCGCTCAAGAACAGGATCGGCATCATGACGAAATTCATGACGACCTGAAAGCCTTCCATGCTCTTCATGCGCGACGCGATCGCCACGCCCATCGCGCTGAGCGTGAACGCGAGCAAGAACATCAGGCCGAGAGTCTGTAGAACCAGCAGTGGCGTGAGTGCTATGCCGACCAGCGGCGAGATCAACAACAGCAAACTCGCCTGAATCATCGCAACCGTGCTGCCGCCGAGCGCTTTGCCAATCGCGACAGACGCGCGTCTGAGCGGGGCGACCTGTATCTCCTTCAGGAAGCCGAACTCGCGGTCCCAGACGATGCTCATGGCCGAGAAAATGGCCGTAAACAAGACGCTCATCGCGAGCACGCCCGGGTACATGAAGGTTGTGTAGCTCACGCCGAGCGCGCTGGCGCTGTTGTTCGATCCGCCCGCGCCGCCGCCGATGGCAGAGCCGAGGCCCACGCCGAAAACGAACAGATACAGGATCGGCTGAACGAGCGACGGCAGGATGCGCTGGCGGTCGCGCCACCAACGCAGCAGGTCGCGGTACCAGATGATGTAGATGCCGCGCAGGTCGGCGATGAGCGGCGAGCGCCTGCGTACCAGCGGCCGAGCCGTGGCGATGTCTGGCGCCTGCTGCCCCGAGCGCAAGTCCGTCGCAACCATGCTGCGAAGCATAGCCGCACGCTCACGCGCCGCAGGCGTATTTTTCCTGCTTGTCCTCGGGGCCGGCTGGTGCTCCGTCAGGCCGAGGCGAGAGG
>JAFAPL010000017.1 GCA_019247135.1 Chloroflexota bacterium
GCCGGGCAGATCGTGCAGCTGAGCGCCCCTGTGAAGGGCAAGATGAACGTGACGGACGACGAGATCCGCCACAGCATCGAGACCGGCCAGCTGAAGCTGCAGCGCGAGCGCGGCACCGACATGACGCTGTTCTCGCCGCGCGCCAGCTGGATGGCCCACCACTTCGGCAACGAGCTCATCAGCCGCTACTGGAGCGAGCACTGCAACGACCTGGTCTATCGCGTCACTCAGCAGTTTCCGAACAACTTCGCCGGCGTCTGCATGCTGCCGCAGAGCCCCGGTGTCAGTCCCAGGAATTGCATTCCCGAGCTCGAGCGCTGCGTCAACGAGCTCGGCTTCGTCGGACTGAACCTGAACCCCGACCCCTCCGGCGGCTACTGGCAGGAACCACCCCTGACCGACCGCTGGTGGTATCCGCTGTACGAGAAAATGGTCGAGCTGGACGTACCAGCCATGGTTCATGTGAGCGCGACCACCAACCCCGCTTTTCATCAGACCGGGTCGCACTACATCAATGCGGATACGACCGCGTTCATGCAGTTCGTCCAGACGCCGCAATTGTTCAAGGATTTCCCGACCTTACGCTTCATCATTCCCCACGGCGGCGGCGCCGTGCCCTACCACTGGGGTCGGTATCGAGGGATGAACCTGAACATGGGCCGGCCCGAACTGGACGAACTGATCATGCGCAACGTCTGGTTCGATACTTGCGTGTATCACCAGCCAGGCATCAACCTGCTGTCCGATGTGATCGACCACGGCAACCTGATGTTTGCATCCGAGATGATTGGAGCAGTGCGCGGCAAAGATCCGCGCACGGGGTCCGATTTCGACGATACGAAGCGCTACATCGACGCGCTCCAGCTTTCGGCGGACGACCGTCAGCGCGTGTTCGAAAATACCGCCCGCCGCGTGTACCCGCGCCTCGACAGTTACCTGAAGAAACGTCAGTAGAGATAAGAGACAGCGGCCGACCGCGCCTACGCGGGTAGTATGCGGGCGGCTGGGAGACTTGAGAGCGTATGACGCAAGGGCCGCAACGGATCGCCATCGTCGGCACCGACAAGCGCGCACTCGTGAACGCAGAGCCGATCGGCTATGTGCACCCGGATGAGCGGTTCGAAGTCACCGTGCGGGTTCGTGCGAAGCGGGATCTGGCGGCCCACCTGACTGCAGGCGGGCCGCGGCTCGGGCGCGAAGAATTCGCGGCGCAATTCGGCGCGGATCCGGCAGACCTCGCGAAAGTGGCGCATTTCGCCGCCTCGCATGGGCTCGCGGTGGTCCACTCGAGCGCAGCCCGGCGGAGCGTCGTGCTGTCGGGGACGGCTGCTCAGTTTTGCCCGGCTTTCGGCGTCGATCTGCAGCTGTATGCCCATCCGGGTGGTGGAACCTTCCGCGGTCGTGAGGGCGCGATTTATTGTCCCGCTGAGCTCGCCGACGTGGTGCAGGGTGTTTTCGGCCTGGACAATCGGCCGGCGGCACGGGCGCATTTTCGCTCGGTCGAGCACGCGGGCGGCGTCCAGCCGCACGCTGTCGGCCAGTCATTTACGCCCGTCCAGATCGCCCAGCTGTACAACTTCCCGCAAGCTGTCAACGGACAGGGCCAGTGCGTTGGCATCATCGAGCTCGGTGGCGGGTACACCACCGCCGACCTGACTGAATACTTTCAGCACCTCGGAGTTCAGCCAGCGCCGAAGGTGCTGGCCGTCTCAGTCGATCATGCGCAAAACCATCCAGACGGACCAAACGGCGCCGACGGTGAGGTGATGCTGGACATCGAGGTGGTTGGCGCGGTTGCTCCCGGTGCGACCATCGCCGTCTATTTCGCTCCGAATACCGACCAGGGGTTCATCGACGCGATCACGACCGCGGTCCACGACGTCACCAACCAACCGTCGATCCTCTCGATCAGCTGGGGGTCACCGGAGGACGCGTGGACCCAGGCATCGACCCAGGCCATGGATCAGGCATTTCAGGCGGCGGCGGCCATGGGCGTGTCGGTCTATGCGGCCGCGGGCGACAACGGGGCGAACGACTACCCGCCCGGCAGCCCGGAGGCGGCGGCTGGATATCATGCCGACTTCCCAGCCTCCAGTCCACACGTGACCGGGTGTGGCGGCACACACATCAGCGTCGCCGACAACGCCATCAGCCAGGAGGTCGTCTGGAATGATCCGGGCGGTGGCTCAACCGGCGGTGGCTTCAGCAGCCTGTTTTCCACGCCGACCTGGCAGGCGGGCGTTCAGGGCGGCAACCGCGGCGTGCCTGACGTGTGTGGCAACGCGAGTCCCACCAGCGGTTACCAGGTCCGTGTCGATGGCCAGTACACGGTGATCGGCGGCACCAGCGCTGTCGCCCCACTCTGGGCAGGTCTGACGGCGCTGCTCAATCAGCAGCTCGGCAGGCCGCTCGGCTTCGGCAATCCGGCCTTCTACAGCCTGAGCGCTTCGAGCGGGGCATTCGTCGACATCACACAAGGCCACAATAACGGCTTCGACGCCGGCACCGGGTGGGATGCCTGTACTGGCCTTGGCCGGCCGGACGGTGCCAGGCTCGCAGCTGCGCTGAGCGGTACGGCAGCCGCCGCCCCAACCAGCTGAGATCCAATGGCCGAGGCGCGCGTCGCGGTGGCCGGCACTGAGCCTCAGGTACAGCCTGGTGCTCACGTGCTGGGCGCGGTTGATGCGGACGAACCGATCGAGGTCTCGGTGCTCGTGCGTCCAAGAGCATCCCTGGAGTCAATCGACCAGCGGCTCGCGCGCGGCGATCCGCCGCTCAGCCGTGAGCAGTTCGCTGCCCAATATGGCGCTGACGCCTCCGACCTGCGCGCCGTCGCGAGCTTTGCGAAACGGCACGGTCTGGCGGTCGTCCAATCCGATGCGGCGCGCCGAACTGTCGTCCTGCGTGGTAGCGCTGCAAACGTGAACGACGCCTTCGGCGTGCAGCTGCAGCATTTTTCATCCTCCGGTGGCGCATCGTTCCGCGCACACGAGGGTCCGGTGTACATCCCGTCGGCGCTCGACGGCGTCGTACAGGCCGTGCTCGGACTGGATACGAGACCGGCGGCTCAGTCGCGACGGAACAGGTGATCGCAGCGGCTGCAATAGCGCAGACCGCGCCACGCCTGCATCGCCTTGTCCCATTCCGCGAGGCGAGCATTCCAGCGTTGCTTGCCACGCCGGTGCAATGGCTCACCCAGCAGCCCGGCAAAAAAGGCTACGGCGGTGGTCACCTCGAACGTGAGCGCCACGCTGGTCTCGATCAGCGCACCGAACGCGAGCAGCAGCGCAGTTACCGCGAGTGGCACCTGGAACCCGTGCAGCCCGATATACGCGCCAAACAGTGACGGCCGTCGCGGCGGAGGAACGCGTGCGGGCGTGCGGGGCATGGTCATCAGGAGTGCCGCTCCACGCATCATCAGCCCATAGCGCGTAACCAGGGGCGGCTCGGGCATGTGGCGCCGCCGATCCTGATAGATCGCATGGAGCTGGCGCACGGCGTCGTGTCGGCCGCAGACGGGGCAACTTCCGGCACGCGAAACCTGCCCGGCCGCGCGTTCGCGCGAGCGCTGGAAGATGGGTCGTTGCTGACCTGGCGCAATGCTCACTGCAGACGTGATTATCGCATCGGCGGCCGTCCGCCGCGCGGCAATGACGGCTGATAGCCTCACGCCCCACATGCCTGTCCACCGGTCCGAGTTCGAGGGTCGGCCAGCCTGGGTCCTCGCAACCAACTCGATGAGCATGGTCCTGTGCCTCGGCGCCGACAACACCCTGTACCTCCCGCACTGGGGCTCCCAAGGGGGCGCTAGCCCCCGCCGTGGGTCCTGGGGCTCCCAAGGGGGCGCTAGCCCCCGCCGTGGGTCCTGGGGCCCCCCAGGCGGTTCCACACGCGTCGAGCACTACCTGCCGAGTGTCCCCAGAAACCGGCCATCCGAGGCCACGTTCCTCGATGGACAGCCGCTCGCCTATCCAGCGTTCGGTATGCCTACCTTCAAAGAGGCGTGCCTTGTGATCGCGACCGATGACGGCGCGCGCGGCAGCCGCTTCTCCTACGTCGAAGACTCGCCGCGGGATGACAGTCTCGACCTCACCTTCGAGGACGACCTCACCGGCGCGCGACTCACGCTCACATTCGCTGTCTATGCAGACCTCATCGCGCGTTCGGCGCGCATCAGCAATGTTGGCGACCGAGAGCTGCGGATCGAGCGGGCTTTGAGTGCCGCCCTGCCCCTGCCGCCTGACGAGTACGACCTGCTCACGCTGACCGGCCAGTGGGGACGCGAATTCGAGTTGACGCAGCGACCGCTGCTGCCAGGCCGCACGACTCTCGGCAGCACCCGCGGTCTGAGCAGCCATGAGGCGCACCCCTGGTTCGCCATCCGCCCGCGCGGCGAACAACAGGAACACGCAGGCCGGGTCTGGGTCGGCTCTCTCGCGTGGAGCGGCAACTGGCAGCTGGTGGTCGACGTCGAACGGAACGATGCGCTCAACATCTGCATGGGCATCCAGCCCTTCGACTTTTCGTGGTGCCTGCAGCCGGGAGAATCGTTCGCGACGCCGCTGCTTGTGTGCGGCTATTCCGAGCACGGTCTCGGCGGGGCCAGCCACCTGCTGCATACGTTCGAGGAAAGCACGTGGTTGCCTGAGAACCATCGCGACGAGCAGCGGCCGGTGCTCTACAACTCCTGGGAAGCCACACATTTCAACGTGACGGCCGGGTCGCAGATCGAGCTTGCGCGCAACGCCGCCGACCTCGGAGTGGAGCTGTTCGTGGTCGACGACGGCTGGTTCGGTCAGCGCGCGCACGATCGCGCCGGCCTCGGGGACTGGGTCGTCAACGCTGAGAAATTTCCGAATGGCCTGAGCGAGCTGATCGACGAGGTCCACCGACTCGGGATGGGGTTCGGCATCTGGGTCGAGCCCGAGATGGTCAATCCCGACAGTGATCTGTACCGTGCCCACCCTGACTGGGCATATCACGCCGAAGGGCGCACCGCGACGCTGGGCCGCAACCAGATGGTGCTGAACTTCGCTCGCCAGGACGTGCAAGAGCATATCTTCGAGCAACTGCGGCGGCTGCTGTCCGACCACGGCCAGATCCGATTCATCAAGTGGGACCACAACCGCGCGTGGACGGAGGTCGGCTGGCCCGAACAGCCGCGACAGCAGCGCGAGGTGTGGGTCCGCCATGTGCTCGGCCTGTACGACGTGTGGACGCGACTGCGAGCAGCCTTCCCGGAGCTCTCGATCGAGTCGTGCGCGAGTGGCGGCGGCCGCGCCGACCTCGGTGCGCTGCGTTACACGGATCAGGTCTGGACCAGCGACAACACCGACGCGGCCGATCGGCTCACGATGCAGTACGGGTACAGTCGGGCACACAGTCCGCGGGTCATGGTCAACTGGGTGACCGACGTTCCGAACGAACAGACCGGTCGGGATGCGCCACTGGAGTTTCGCTTTCTCGTGGCCATGCAAGGTGTGCTGGGTATCGGGGGCAACATCAGCCAGTGGTCGGACCACGATCGCGCCGTCGCTCGCCACCTCATCGCGCAGTACAAAACGATCCGCCCACTCGTCCAGCACGGACGGCAACATTGGCTCCGCCGGCCGGCTGCGATCGGCGCCTGCGCCGTCCAGTACGTGTCCGAATCCGCCGACGCGACAGCCGTCCTGCTCTACCAGGTGCGCGGCCTGCGCGGGCAGGGCCCTCGGCGCATGCGCCTGCACGGCCTCCGACCAGACGCTACGTACCGCCGCGAGGGCGACGGCCGAGAAAGCACCGGCGCGGCCCTGATGGCCGCGGGCTTACCGGCTACCCTCGTGAACTCCGGTGCACGCCATCCCAGCCTGGATTTTCAAACCGAGCTGCAGATCTGGCGCGCCGACTAGCCCTTCGTAGCGCCAAGTGTCAGGCCGCGAACGAAATGCCGCTGCAGCAACAAATAGACGATGATCGTCGGCAGCGCCACCAGGACCGCGCCCGCCGCGATCAGGTTGTTGTCGGTAAAGAACAAGCCTTGCAAATTCGACAGCGACGACGTGATTGGTCGCTTCGCACCCGTCTGCATCAGGACCAGAGCCCAGAAGTAGTCGTTATAGATAAAGGTGAACTCGAGCGTCGCCAATGCTGCCAATGCCGGACGAATCAGCGGCACAATCACGCTCCAGAACGTCATCCAGACCGTCGCGCCATCTACCAGTGCTGCTTCGGTGAGCTCGCGCGGAATGGTCTTCATGTAGTTGCTCAGCACGAACGTACAAAAGCCCATCTGGAATGCAACGTGAATGGCAATAATGCCGACATAGCTGTCGTAAAAGAGGCCGCTATCACTCAGCCACTCTGGTAATGGTAGAGCCAGATACAGACGATACAGTGGGTTGATGATCGTCTGTTGTGGCAACAAATTGCCCGCCGTGAAGATCATCAACAGCGTGATGTTGAAGCCAAACGGAAACCGCGCGATCACGAATGCGACGAAAGATGAAAGCAACAACGTCAGCACCAGCGCGGGGCCAGCTACGATCAGCGTGTTCATGTAGTAGTGCGGTAGCTCAGCCTGAGTCCACGCGTGGATGTAGTTGTCGAAGTTGAGCACGCCGGGCAACGAGACGTAGCCGCGTGTGGCCGTGTCCGAATACGGCCGCAACGACGTATACGCGGCGTACAGTGGCGGCAACAACCACACCGCGGCCGTCAGGATCAGAAAGACTTGAATGAAAACGCGCGCGCGACCGCGCCGCGGCGCGTATGCACGCTGCGGAAGCGCCTGAACGCTCATGTGCCTTCAGCCTGGTCCATATGAAAGGTGCGCCACAAATACGGCACGATGGCGCCCAGCGAGATGACCAGCAGAATGACCGCCAGCGCCGAGCCAAACCCGACACGGCTTGCCTCACCGATGAGGTTGTTGGTCACCAGCACGGAAATGAGCTCGAGGCCATTGCGGCCTTTGTTGACCACATACACCAGATCGAACGCGCGCAGTGACTCGATGATCGTGATCACCAGCACGACCACGTTGATCGGGTGCATGGCCGGAAATACGACGCGGAAGAAAGTCTGTCGCGGATTGGCGCCGTCGATCGCCGCTGCTTCGCGCAGGTTGGGATCGACCGACTTCAATCCTGCCAGGTAGAGCACCATGATGTACCCGGCATGCCGCCAGCCCGCGAACAACAGCACCGCGCCCAGGTTCAACCAGGGCGTGCCGAGCCAGTCGATCAAACTGGGCGGCCTGGTGGTCCCGAGCACGTTGTTGACCAGCCCCTGCTCAGGCGCAAAAAAGAGATTGACGATGAACCCCGTGACCGCCAGCGACAACACCACAGGCAGGAAGAACGCGCTTTGATAGAAGCGTAAGCCGCGTAGTTCGCGGTCCAGGAGAACGGCCAGAAACATGCCGAATGGCGTCGCGATCAGCAGCAGAAACGCCAGCCAGATGACGTTGTGCAGGAGCGCTGGCCAGAACGGCGGATAGATGGTGAAGATGTCGGTGTAGTTCTTGAAGCCGATCGGCTCGATGGTTGACAGGCCGCCCACACCATTCCAGCGTGTGAACGACAGCGCGATGGACGCCAGCGCCGGCATCCACACCAGCACCAGGTGCACGAACGTCGGGATCCCGAGCATCAGCGCCAGGACGAGCTTGTCCTGGCGCGTGAGAAGGCTCAGCCGCCCTCGACCGGCCGCCGCACCGGCAGCCGGCGTGGCAACCGCTGGCTGTTGCACAGCCGCCCGATCAGCCATCGTCCACCCTCAGCAAGAGTAGCGCCTGGGCGCGCTACCCGATGAAGATTGAATTCTTCTGATCGTCGATGGACTTGAGCAAGCCGTCAATATCGTCGGGCTTGCCGATGAACTGCTGCAGCGACGGAATCATCACCGTCGAGGCGAAGTCAGGCCGTGTATCACGATCCAGGAACTGCGCGATGTGCTTCGCGGACCCGATGACGTCCTGCGCCTTCTTCTGCAGTGGTGTATAGCTGTCCGTCTTGGCGTCCTTGGCGGCCGCGATTGACGTTGGGTCCGAAGCCAGATAGGTCATCTGCGCCTCGCCCGTGGACAGGAACTGCAGCAGTTGCTTGGCCGCGTCGACCTGCTTGGGCGCTTTGCTCAGCATGAACCCGTCGATCGGCGCATCGATCGAGTCCTGGCCCCACTGCGCATCGACCTGTGGGAACGGGAAGAAGTCCAGGTCGTCGTAGTCCTCTTTGTTCGTGAACTGCTGGCCGATGAACGTCCCCAGCAGCATCATGCCGGTCTCCTTCGAGACCAGCGTCTGCGCCGCGTCCTGCCAATCCCGACCGAGCGCGCCATCCTGGTGGTAGGGCAACAAGTCGCGCCAGGTTGAGAACACCTGCTTGACCTTGTCGTCTGTCCAGCTCTGCTTGCCCGCCATCAGGTTGATGTGGAAGTCGTAGCCGTTGATCCGCATGTTCAGGATGTCGAAGGTGCCCATGGCTGGCCAGCCCTGCTTGTCGGCGAATGCGAACGGCGTGATGCCATCGCCCTTCATTTTGTCGGCCAGGCCCTTCAGATCATCGAGCGTTTTGGGGACCTGATAGCCCTTATCCGAGAACAGGCTCTTGCGATAGAAGACTGCCCACGGGTAGTTGTAAATCGGGATGAAGTACTGGTGGTTGTCCGCACCAGTCGAGGCCGCTTTCATCGCGTCGGAGTAGTTGCTGCCCACCTTCTGCCAGATGTCGTCGATTTGCATCGATAGGCCCTGGGCGGCAAAGAACTGCATGCGATAGCCCGCAAACCACGTGAAGACGTCGTCGGGCTTGCCCTGCAGGTACGTGTTGATCTGCTCCTGAAAGGTGTTGTGATCAACCGTGTTGACCGCGACAGCCGTACCCGTCTTTTTGGTAAACGCGTCGAAGACGTCCTGCATCGCTTTCTTCGGTACCGCGTCCGAGTAGTTGGAGCCGATCGTGAGCGCATTGGCCGGCGGCGTCGCAGCTGCCGCGGCCGGCGCCGTAGTTGGCGCGGTTGTCGCCGCCGCGGCGGGAGCGGTCGTGGGCTTGGCCGCGGCGGTCGGCGCGGGCGCCGTGGTCGCGGGAGCAGTCGTCGCTTGTGGCGCCGCGGTCGGCGCAGCCGGCGCGGCCGTTGGCTGAGCGGCGGGCTGCGAGCACGCCGCCAGGAGCGTCGCGCCGATACCGCTGGCATACAGCCCGATGCGGAGAAAGTCCCGTCGGCTCTTCAAATCAGACATCTCTCAGATTCCCTTCCTGCACATGAGTCGCCCTGTTTCAAACAACGACCATCTGCACACCAGCGCGTTCGAACGCGTGCCGTTGCTCTGCCGGAATTCCGCTGTCTGTCACGACCGTGTGAATCAGGTCGATCGGCGCCGTCTCACACAGCGTCGCCCGACCAATTTTGCTGTGGTCCACCGTCACGATCACGCGTTCGGCGCAGCGGAGAATCGCTCGATCGGTCGACGCCACGGACAGGTCCGGCGTAGTCAGTCCGTGTTCGACCGTGAGCCCATTGCCGCCGAGGAACACCTTGTCGACGTGCAGCCCGCGCAAGTTCTCCTCGGCAAGTGAGCCAACCAGCGCGTAGGTGGTTCCCCGCAGGTGACCACCGGTGACGATCACGTCGATCTCCGGATCGGCCGCGAGCTCCAACGCGATATTCACCGCGCTGGTGACGACCGTCAGATTGGCACGCCCGGCGAGATGGCGGGCGACCTCCATGGTGGTGGTCCCCGGGCTGAGCATGATCGTGTCGCCCGCCTGAACCAGAGCCGCCGCGGCCGCGCCGATGCGCCGCTTTTCGTCCACGAACTGGACCGACTTCTCGCGAAAGGTCGGCTCGTAGCGACTGCTCGCCAGCAATGCGCCGCCGTGAACGCGCCGCAACAGGCCCTCAGCCTCGAGCCCTTTCAGGTCGCGCCTGATCGTCATCTCAGACGTGGCCAGATCAGTTGCGAGATCGACCACCAGGACGCTGCCCCGTGTGCGTAATCGATCAAGAATACGTTCGCGTCGAGCCACCCTGATCGTCAGCCCCTCAGCCCCTGTCCGCTCCTGAACGGTTCTGGTCACCACCGTGTTCGAATGGAAGCGCATTCGAACACCGGCGTCAAGCACCGGCCTCACCCGGTACGCTTGATCACCACGATGGCCTTTGCGCCGATCAGCGCACGCTTGCCACGCATCTGGCACGGCGGGGACTACAACCCCGAACAATGGCCCCGAACCACGTGGGATGAAGACGTGCGGCTGATGCAGGCGAGCCACTTCCGGGTCGCCACGGTAGGCGTGTTCAGCTGGGTTTCGCTTCAGCCATCCGAAAATCGATTCACGTTCGAATGGCTCGACCAGGTGTTCGAAAAGCTGCACGCCGCTGACCGGTATGTGTGTTTGGCAACACCGACAGCCGCGCAGCCCGCCTGGATGTCACGCGCGTACCCCGACGTGCTGCGTTCGGATCCGAACGGCGTCCGCCGACATCAGGGTCGGCGTGTGAATTACTGTCCGAATTCGCCAACCTATCGCCACTTCGCATCGAACATCGCCCAACGCCTGGCCGAGCGCTACGCGGGACACCCCGCGCTGCTGACTTGGCACGTCTCCAACGAATACGGCGGCCAATGCTTCTGCGATACCTGCGCCGCCGCGTTTCGCCGCTGGCTTCAGCTCCGCTATACCTCACTCGACGAGTTGAACGCGCGCTGGTGGACCGCCTTCTGGAGCCACACGTATACGGACTGGGACCAGATCGAGCCGCCATATGCCAACGGCGAGACGCTGACCGCCGGCCTCAGCATCGACTACAAGCGGTTCCAGAGCGACTCGATGCTGGAGTGCTTCAAGCTGGAAAGAGACTCGATCCGGCGCCATTCCGCGGACATGCCGATCACGACCAACCTGATGGGCACGTACCCCCACCTGGACTACCGCACGTGGGCGTCCGAGATGGACGTCGTCGCCTATGACTGCTATCCCTGGCCGAGCGCCGATCCAGCCGATATTGCCTTGCTGCACGACCTGAACCGCGGGCTCAAAAACGGTCAGCCGTACATCCTCATGGAGCAGACGCCGAGCAGCCAGAACTGGCAGCCCATCAACGCGCTGAAACGGCCCGGCGTGCTGCGTCTGTGGAGCTATCTCGCGGTCGCGCACGGGTCCGAGACGGTGATGCACTTCCAGTGGCGGCGCGGACGGGGCGGCTCAGAGAAGTTCCATGGCGCGGTCGTCGAGCACGGGCGTGATCCATCCGCCCGCGTCTTTCGCGAAGTCTCCGCCCTTGGCGAGGAGCTCGAAGGCCTCGGCGACGCGACGCTCGGGGCGACGACGCCTGCCCGGGTGGCCGTCGTGTTCGACTGGAACAACTGGTGGGCGATCGAGAACGCAGTCGGACCTGTGCGCGACAAGCGCTATCTGGAGACCGTGCGCCTGTATTACCGGGCGTTGTGGCGCAAGAACGTGCCCGTGGACATGGTCTTCAGTGATTCTGACCTGGACCAGTACGAGATCGTGGTCGCGCCGATGCTGCACATGGTGCGGCCCGGACTGGCCGAACGCGTCCAATCGCTGCTCGAGCGCGGCGGCACGTTCGTCTCGACCGTCTGGAGCGGCGTCGTCGACGAAACGGACCTCGCCTTCGAAGGCTATCCGGGCCCGCTGCGCCCACTCCTCGGCATCTTCGTCGAGGAGATCGACGCCCTCTACGAAGACCAGCGCAATCGCATCCTGATGGCCGACGGCTCGGGCGCCTACGCCTGCTCTCGACTCTGCGAAGTCGTCCGTCCCGAAACCGCTGACGTGATCGCAACCTTCGGCGACGAGTGGCTCAGCGGCAGTCCGGCCGTGACCCGCAATCGGTTTGGCCGCGGTTCGGCGTATTACATCGCCACCGACCCGGCCGAGGAGTTTCTCACCGCGTTCTTGAGTCGTCTGTGCGATGAGCACGCGATCCGCTCGCCGCTGGAGGCCCCGCCGGGCGTGGAAGTCGCTATCCGCGAAAAAGAGGGCACGCAACTCCGCTTCATCCTCAATCACACCAGCGAAACCGCACGCGTGGAACTGCCAGGCACCCACCGCGATCTGTTGAGAAACATGCGTGTGACCGGCACGCTCAGCCTGGCGCCGTACGACGTCCGCATCCTCGTGCCGATACCCTGAAGGCCGTGAGCGGATGACTCAACCTGCTGCGCCACCGCCACTCACGTTCGATCTCACGCGCTACGCCGACGCGGTGAACACGGCCTTCTACAACCAGTCGAGCAGCGTGTGTGTGGTCGCGACCAGTGACGGCAGCGACGTCGACCTGGCGCTCAAGGGCAGTTTCATGGTGTGGGACCAGGATCACCTGGCGTACTGGGAGCGGGCGATGAACGAGACGCTCGCCGCCATCCAGCGGAATCCGCGCGTCGCCGTGCTCGTGCGCCCGAAAGGCGCTTCGCCGATGCGCTTCTACGGCGCGGCGCGCGTCGTGGACGAGTCATCACTGCGCGATGCGGTGTACGACCGAGTCATCCCCGAAGAACAGGCGCGCGATCCTGAGAAGAAAGGCGTGGCCGTGCTGATCCGCGTCGATCGAATCCGTCAGGGCCCGCAAAGCATTTCTCGCTGAAGCGTGCCGCCACCCGGCGCACAGTAAGCCGGGTCATCCCACACCCGCTTTCTCTCGCCGCTCATCCACACCGGTCTTCTTTATCGGCTCATCCCACACCGGCCTGCTCTAACGGCTTATTCCACACCCGCTTTCTCTCGCGGCTCAGCCCACACCGGCGCATCCAACCGCGGCTCATCCTGCACCAGCGCATACCAAGCGCGGTTCATCCCACAGCGGCGTATCGGGCGCGGCTCATCCCACACCGGCCTGCTGTAGCCGCTCATCCCACACCGGCATATCCAACCGCGGCCCGTCGCGCACCACGCATATCAAGCCCCGGTGATCCCACACCGGCGCATCCAACGCGGCTGGTCCCGCGCCGGCGCATATCAAGCGCGGGTGATCCCGCACTGGCGCATCTCTCGCGGTGTCGCCCCGCCACCACCCGCGCAGCCCTGCCACTTTCGCGCGTCCAAGCCAGCCGACGCTACCCTGCCGACATGCGCGCTCTCGTCGCCACCGGCATCGCCGACCGCCCCCTCGAGCTCAAGGATGTAGACGAGCCCACCACCACCGCTGACCAGGCCATCGTCGCCGTCGAGGCGATGTCGATCAATCGTGGCGAGCTGCGACTGGTTGCCAGCCGCCCGGCAGGCTGGCGCCCGGGCCAGGACATCGCCGGCACGATCCTCCGGTCCGCCACGACCGACGACGCCCTGCCCGTCGGCACGCGCGTCGTCGCCCTGGTCGACCAGGCCGGCTGGTCGGAGCGAGTCGCGGCACCTGCCTCTCGCATCGCTGCCCTGCCCGATGGCGTCTCGTTCGCCGCGGCGGCCGCTCTTCCCGTCGCGGGCCTGACCGCGCTGCGGGCCTTACGCCTCGGCGGCATGCTGCTCGGCCGTCGCGTGCTGATTACCGGCGCCTCGGGGGGCGTTGGCCATCTGGCGGTGCAGCTGGCTGCGCGCCAGGGCGCGCACGTGACTGCCGTCTCACGTCAGGCGAATCTCCCGTCGCGCGGTGCCGAGTCGGTTCGCGTGGTCCAGCAGACCGCCGAGGCCGAAGGTCAATTCGACCTGGTGCTCGAGTCTGTCGGCGGCGAGTCGCTGACTGCGTCGCTGCGTCTGGTCGCGCGCGACGGCATCGTCGTGTTGTTTGGCAATTCTACCAACCAGGAGAGCAGCGTCAGCTTCGGCTCGTTCGCCGGTCGGGCCCACGCTCGCTTGTGCGCGTTTTTCGTGTACGAGTCGGGCGAGCCGCCGAGCTTTGGCTCAGACCTGGGTTTGCTATCCGCGGAAATCGCCGCGGGCCGTCTAGAGCCGCAGGTAGGCCTGGAAGCAAGCTGGCGCGAGGCGCTCGACGGCCTCGAAGCGCTGCGCGCCCGACGCGTACAGGGCAAAGTCGTCCTCCACGTGAATTAATGGCTCGAAATTGCGCCATGCCTCACATAAGGATCTAACCGACGGGGCATGGTTGCCTCACGGAAGAATCTGACCGCGGAGCAGGAGCAGGCTGAGTCACCCAGCGTGCTTTGGCACCCAGCGGAGCGGCACGTCGTCGCAGTGTGGCTTGCGCGGCCTCGATGTCGCGCTTGAGCCGCACCGGGTCGAGCGCGAGGTAGGCAGTCGCGAGCTCGTCGACGCGAACTTCGGAGAGGGCGTTGCTGGCTAGCAAGCGACGGTACGGCGTCTGCGCGCGGTCATAGCGTCGCACGATCCTGGCGCCGATGCGTTGGCGGCTGATGAGCTTGCGGACGGGGTGCAGGAAGTTCACGTAGTCCCGAGTCAGCGCATGCAGCCGTTCGAGTGCTGGCAAAGCCAATGGCTCGAGGCGAGCATAGCCCACGAGTCGGCGCACGACCGCCCAGTTCTTCTGCTCGACGTGGCAGCCATCGTTCTTGTTGAAGGGTCGACCACGCGTGAAGGTCACTCCAGTGTCCGTGCAGTAGCAGATGAGCGTGCGATTGATGAACTCGGAGCCGTTGTCGCTGTCGAGGCCGAGCATGGGGAACGGCAAGTCGTCGCGCAGGCGCTCGAGGGCCGC
>JAFAPL010000029.1 GCA_019247135.1 Chloroflexota bacterium
CATCTTCGAACAGGGTCGGTTCCACGTCCGCGGCAACCCGACGCAGGCAAAGAGCATGGGCGAGATCGCGTTCGCGGCGTACGGCGCGAGCCTACCTGAAGAGACCGACCACGGCCTGGAAGCAATCTCCTACTTCGATCCGCCGAACTTCGTGTGGCCATTCGGCGCGCACGTCTGCGTGGTGGAAGTCGATCCGGCGACCGGCAGCGTCGACCTGCAGAGGTACGTGGCGGTCGACGATTGCGGGAACGTGATCAATCCGATGATCGTCGAGGGTCAGCTGCACGGTGGCATCGCACAAGGGATCGCCCAGGCCTTGTTCGAGGAAGTCGCGTACGACCCCGAGAGTGGCCAGCTCATGACTGGATCGCTGATCGACTACATGGTGCCGACCGCGAACGAGATTCCCGCTCCGGTTCTCGACCGCACCGTCACGCCGTCGCCGTCCAACGAGCTGGGCGTGAAGGGCATCGGCGAAGCCGGCACCATCGCCGCCAGCGCGGCAGTGATCAACGCCGTGGTCGACGCACTCTCGCCTTTCGGCATTCGCCACGTCGACATGCCTGCCAGCCCGGATCGGCTCTGGAAGCAGATCCGCGAGGCGCAAGGGAGCGCACGCGCATGATTCCCGCAGCATTCGCCTATCAACGCGCCTCGTCCGTCGACGAGGCCTCCCGCATGTTGTCTGAAGCCGGACCGGACGCCAAAGTGCTGGCTGGCGGCCACAGCCTGATTCCGCTCATGCGCTTGCGACTCGCACAGCCCAGCAGTTTGATTGACATCAATCCGCTCGAGAACGAGCTCAGCTTCATCCGCCGCGACAACGGCTCCCTGCACATCGGCGCGCTCACGCGTCACTACCAGATCGAGGACTCGCAGGAAGTCAAGCGTTCGCTGCCATTGCTGGCCGAAATCGCGAGCGAAGTCGGCGACTTCCAGGTCCGCACGATGGGCACCATCGGCGGCGTGTTGGCGCACGCCGATCCGGCGGGCGACTACGGCACGCTCGCGCTGATGTTGGACGCGACGATCGTCACCAACAAACGCAGCCTCGCGTCGCGCGATTTCTTCAAAGGGCTCTTCACCACGCCGCTCGAGGCCGACGAGCTGGTGACCGAAGTCGTCTTTCCTGCCGTTTCGGGTCCGCACAAGTACCTGAAGTTCAGACGACGGATGTTCGACTGGGCCATCGTCGCGGCCGGTGCCCAGCGGATGGACGATGGCTCCTGGCGCGTCGGCATCACCAACGCCGCGCCGACGCCAGTTCGGGCGAGCGGGGTCGAGCAGGCCCTGGCTTCGGGCGCCTCGCCCGCCGAAGCGGCGAAGTCGGCCTCCCAGGGCCTGGATCCCGTCAGCGACCTGAAAGGCAGCGCCGAATACAAGCTCAACCTCGCGACGGTGCTCGCCCAGCGCGCCATCGACGGGGCTCAATGAACCGTCGAGCCTTCTTGCAGCGTGCCCTGTCCGCGGGTTCGTTGCTGTCACTCGTCGTGGCGTGCGGTCCCGCATCGACACCGGCCGCGCCAACCTCGCCACCGGCCGCCGCGCCAACCTCTCCGCCGGCGGCGGCTCCGACGACTCCGCCAGCGGCAACCACCGCGCCCGCGGCTGCACCGACCGCCGCGCCAACGGCTGCCGCGAAGCCCGCGGCCGGAGGTGCTCGGGGGGCCGGCGGCACTCTGCGCATTCTGATGTGGCAGGCGCCCACGATTCTCAACCCGCACCTCTCGCAAGGCACCAAAGACTTCATCGCCGCCCGGTTCGTCTCCGAACCATTGCTGACCGTCGACGCGGCGGGCAATCTCAGCCCTGTCCTCGCCGCCGAAGTCCCGTCTAAGGACAACGGCGGTCTGGGCGCCGACGGGAAGACCGTCACGTACAAACTCAAGCAGGGCATCAAGTGGGCCGACGGCGAGCCGTTTACGGCCGACGACGTCGTCTTCACGTACCAGTACGCGATCAACACCGACACGGCCGCGGTCACGTTCGGCAGTTTCATCGACCTCGCCAGCGTCGAGGCTGCCGACCCGAACACCGTTCGCCTGACCTTCAAAGCGCCGACGGGCGGCTGGTTCGTCCCGTTCACCGGGGGCAACGGCATGGTGCTTCCCAAGCACTTGCTGTCCGACTACATCGGGGCCAACTCGCGCAACGCGCCGTTCAACTTGAAGTCAATCGGAACCGGGCCGTACATGGTCCAGGACTTCAAGCCAGGCGACGTCGTCACCTACGTGCCGAATCCGAACTACCGCGACGCGAGCAAGCCGTTCTTCGGCGAAATCGATATCAAAGGCGGCGGCGATGCCGTTTCAGCAGCACGCGCCGTTTTGCAGACTGGCGAATACGACTACGCGTGGAACCTGCAGGTCGAAGCGCAAGTGCTCAACCAGCTGCTGCAAGCTGGCAAAGGCGATCTGGTGACCGCCGCCGGTGGCGGCGTCGAACAGATCTACTTCAACCAGGCGGATCCGAACAACGAAGTGGACGGCGAACGCGGCAGTCCCAATAGCAAACATCCGTTCCTGACCGACCAGCGCGTGCGCCAGGCGCTCGCGCTTGCGATCGACAAAGACACGATCGGGAAACAGCTGTACGGTCAGACCGGTGATCCGACGTCAAACGTCCTGACCACCCCTACGACCCTGGCGTCGAAGAATACGAAGTCCGAGTACAACGTCGACAAAGCCAACCAGATCCTCGACGAAGCCGGTTACAAACGAGGCACTGACGGCGTCCGCGTAACACCCGAGGGCGTGCGCATGCACATGGTGTATCAGACCTCGATCAACTCCCTCCGTCAGAAGGAACAGGACATCGTCAAATCCGGTTGGGAGAGTATCGGAGTGGAGACGGAAGTCAAATCCGTCGACGCCGGAGTCTTCTTCTCCAGTGACGCGGGGAATCCCGACACGTCGGCCCACTTCTGGACCGATGCCGAGATGTTCACGTCTACGTTCGATACGCCGTTTCCGTTGCTGTACATGAAACGCTTCTACGGTGAGAATCCGGCCCTCGACTGGGCGCAGAAGTCGAACAACTGGGCGCCGCAGAACTACGAAAAATGGTCCAACGACGACTACAACAAGCTGTACGACCAGGTAAAAACAGAGACCGATCCACAGAAGGCGCAGCAATTGTGGATCCAGATGAACGACATCGTCGTGAATTCCTTCATCTCCGTGCCGCTGGTCGATCGCAAAGCAACGGACGCGAAACTGAAGAATCTGACTGGTCCAGCGCCGGGCCCGTTCGATAGCTGGAGCTGGAACATCGCCGACTGGACGCGCACCGGCTGACCGCCAACAGCTTTCACGAGAGCGGCTGCAGCGTCAGCGTGCCGCCGCTCTCCAGCGCTCTGAACATGTTTCTGCCGGGATATAAAACGCGCAGCTCCAGCACATCGCTGTCTTGAGGCGCCAACGCAAACAACACGGGGCAATTCGGAACGGCAGAACAATTCAGCGACGCAAGCGACGTGTTGTAAATCCACCAATCGCTCGTCAGGACCAGCGCCGGTTCATCAATCCCGGAGAGGCGCGGACCGACAGGTGAGTTCTGCACGAACGCCAGTTTCATCGGGCGCGCATCGGGAAGTCCGCTGAAATTCAGCCGGCGTTCGATCTCGTGTGGCAGATAAAAGCCGAGCGTGTTGGCCCACAGGAGTGCCAGTACCACGCCGACTCCAAGCCAACCACCCGCGAGCTGCGCAAGCACCTGCGCTCCGCGGCCACACAACAGCAGCAACCAGGGCATCGCCTCGAAGTAGTACCGCGGCCCCAGCGCGATGCCGTGATAGAAGTACCCAACGTACGCCAGGACGAACGCCAGCACGCCGCCGAGCGCGACATAGTCCCAACCGCGAGGGCGCCCCAGCAGGAACGGCACCGCCGCGAGCGCGAAGGCGAACAAGGGCGGCCAGCCGAACGCGTCGAACTGCAACAGCGTGAGCAATTCGTCCGTGTTGACCAAGCCCGCCGCGAGCGTGTGGCGCGTATGAAACCCCACGCCGTCGCCGAACCCGAAGTGGTCGGTAGGGTTGAACAGCGTACGCGGCGGCAGCAGCGGACTGCCGGTCAGCGCATCGTTGTAGAGCAGATACACGAGGACAAACGGCGCGCCGTAGATCACCACCTGCAGCAGGCCGCGTCTCTGCTGAGTTGCGACAAGCCTCGCCGCGATGGGCAAGCCGAACAACACGGCCGCGATCTCACGCGTGAGAAAAGCGAGCCCGAGCAATGCGCCGCACGCGGCGAACCACCGCAGGCGTTTGGATCGCTCGCCAGCGACGCACGCCGCGAGGCTCAGCGCAAGCAACCCGCCCGCGATCGGATGACTCAGGAATGACCCGGACTGGAAGAGCACAAACGGCGAGAGCGCGCCTAGCGCCAGGACAACCAATCCCGTTCCGTCGCCCCACAGCGTCCGCGCGACCCCGGCGGTGGCCGCGATCAGCGCCAGGCAGGCGATCGGCGCGATCAGCCAACTCAGCCCAAACGGCACGCCCAGCGCGTAGGCCAGCGGCGCCCCGGGCGGGTACTGCGAAAACCAGCGCCCGGCCGAAACAACCTCGAAGGGTCCGAGGAAATGCAGCTGGTCGGCTGGGGACTCGAGCCACAGCGCACCGCGCGCGAACACACCTGCCTGGAACGTGTACGAGACGGCGTCAAGGATGTGCGGCAGCTGGTGAAAGACGATCACGGACACCGCCACCGCCCCGAGGAGCCACACGCCCAGCAGCCCGTCGCGGATCGCCGCTTGGAACGGATCGCTGTAAGCCGTACCGAGTCGACGCTGGACGTGAATGAAGCGTGGCATCACACGTCCGAGAGCGACCGCGACCAGAACGAGGGCAAAGGCCGCCGCGGCCGAGCGCCCCAGCAGGTGCAGCAGCTCGGCCGCGAAGGGCCACGGCTGCTCCGGAAAGAACCAGCGCGGCAGCGTGGTGATGCTGCCGCCCTGCTCGATCACCCAGCGCGCGTTGCGCTGGTCCCGATCGAGCTCCAGGCCCTCGCGATCACCGAGCGTGGTGCCGAGCAGCCACACGTGCGCGGCCGCCTCCGGCCGCCGCAGCTCGGCCGTGACACGGAAGTCGGCTGCCAGACCCGCTGGCGCGGCGGGTCCGAGATTCTCCACGTTGATCTGTTCCCAGCGGCTATAGCTGGCCTCGTCTCGCAGCCACTGGTCGACGGCGTACAAGGGTGAGTCGAGCAGATCGTCGATCACACGCGGCTGACGATCCCTGGTGGAGGTCGTATCACTCCCGTCGACCTGGTACTCGCGTTCGAGCGGCCCGGGCGAGTCGAACTGGACGCCCTGCCAACCGCCACCGAGCGGCGAGGTCACCAGGTGCTGCTCGCCGTCCACGTCGACGGTGATCTGGTCGCCGTGGGCTTCGAGGGCGACCGGCACCCGGGCAGCGCCCACACTCGCCTCGCCCAGGCCCAGCAGCGCGAGCGCCACCAGACCCGCGATAACGAGGCGGGACTCGGGCATCCGCCGGACCTTCGACTCGGCCGACCGAACAGGTGAGGCCGGCTGTTTCGCGGACGCGACGCTCGGAAGCAGCGCCTTCAGCTCACTCGTTTTCTGCCTGCGCGCCGACTTCCAGGAACTTGACCCGCGAGGCACCGCAGCGCGGGCACTTGCGCGGCAGTGTCGGGCTGACGACCTGGAAGTGGCACGTCAAACACTCCCAGGTGGTCGGCGTCTCGGCCGCGCGGGTACGCAGCGCGCCCGTCTTGTCGGTCACGACGCGCAGTCTACCGCCTCGCCTTTCAGACGCGCCCCGTCCTGATCGGTGGTGGGGCGAAGAACACGTCTTCCTCACGCGTCTCGACGGTCGTCACCTCAGACGCCCCGAGCGCACGCAGGCGCTCGACGAGTGCCTGCACCAGGTGCTCGGGCGTGGAGGCGCCGGCCGAGACGCCGACACGTCTGGCGCCCTCGAGCCAGCTCGGCTCGAGCTCAGCCGCCGTGCCGAGCAGGTAGCCACGTGCGCCCGCACTCTCGGCCACCTCGCGCAGTCGATTGGAGTTCGACGAGTTCGGCGATCCGAGGATCAGCACCACGTCCGCGGCGTGCCGCTCCACCAGCGCCCGCACCGCTTCCTGACGGTTCTGGGTCGCGTAGCAGACGTCGCCCACCTCGGGCCCGACGAGCGCCGGAAAGCGCCGTCGCAACGTGTCGACGATCGCCGCGACGTCGTCCAGGCTGAGCGTGGTCTGCGTCGCGTACGCCACGCGCACCGAGTCTGGGACCTGCACCGACTCGGCGTCGGCCAGCGTCTGGACCAGCTTCACCCGATCGGGCGCCTCGCCCATCACGCCCTCGACCTCGGGATGCCCGGCGTGCCCGACGAACAGGATGGTGTACCCGCGCGCCGCGTAGCGCAGCACCGCCGCGTGGACGCGCGAGACCAGCGGACAGGTCGCGTCGAGCGTCACCAGGTCTCGCGCTAGGGCCTCGTCGCGCACCAGTGGCGAGACGCCGTGCGCCGAAAACACCGCCGTCGCCCCTGACGGGATCTCCGACGTGTCGTCCACGAACACCGCCCCACGCGCTCGCAGGTCGTCCACAACCACCTTGTTGTGCACGATCTCATGACGCACGTAGACCGGTCGCTCGTCACCCGCCGCCCTGGCATCCAGCGCCAGCTCGACCGTGCGGATCGCGCGCTCCACCCCAGCGCAGAACCCGCGCGGCTGGG
>JAFAPL010000065.1 GCA_019247135.1 Chloroflexota bacterium
GCCGGGCAACAGGTCCGGTTCTTCTCACTCGCTGGGCCGTGCATTCCGGCCACCGTCAAGAAAGTCAATCGGGTCACCGAGCTCAAGCAATGAGTCAGTGCAAAGTCTGTTCAGCCGAGATCGAATGGGGCAAGTCCAGTAGCGGCAAGCCCACGCCGTTCGACCCCGACGGCAAGCCGCATTTCGCCTCCTGCAAGCAACCCGCCGCCAACGGCACTGCTACTGCTACAACCGCCGCGCCGGTCGCCATCCGGCCAGCCACGACGCCGAGCGTCCATCGCGACCTCCACCGGCAGGTCGCGATGGAGTGCGCCTCATGGCTGGTCGCCGCCGCCCTCCAGTCGCACGAGGAAGCCAGGGTCGGCATGGTGTTCGCCGTCGCCGACAAAGTCCTCAAGTGGCTGGAAGCCGACGAGTCGTGATCTTCCATGTGATCGCGCTGGTGTTTCGTCTGGGCATCGACCTGGTCGTGCTGGTCCTGTCGCTCGCGATCTGGCTGCTCGACCACGCCTGCCGGCTGCTCGAAGCGGCCTCCGCTCGCCTGCGACCGACGCCCGTCACTCAGCTAGCCGAAGCACCCGCCGCGCCGCAGCCAGTGCCGCTCTCGTCCGCTCGGGCGAAACGGCTGGCCTCCTCAATTGTGACGCGAACGTTAGAAACGCCGCACGACCCGACCCAGCTTGACCTGCTCGCCGCGAAGCTGTGGGGCGGCAAAGGCCGACCCGATCAAGCGACGTACGAGCTCGCCGAGGCGATCCTGAGCAAGTCACAGGAAGGAGGAACCGTCGCGCACTCGTCGTAAAGACAGAGGCGGCCACGTGCCGAAAACACGTGGCCGCGCCGTTCGCACCCGAAAGCGAAAAGCATGGAACTCCACCACTCCGAGCGCACCCAGGATGATAGCGCCGCCAGTACCGCGGCGGCCGACCTCAAGCGCTTTTTCGGCGCCCAGGACCGCTACGCCCATGCCGGCAACGTCGCCGCGCTGCTCGATCGAGCGCAGTCGATGCTCGAAGAAGGCGCACCCGGCCAGGTCCTCGAAATCCTGCCCAACGGCGAGCCAGCCTGGTTGCGGCCAGCCCATCGGCTTCGCGTGGTCGAAGAGACGCACGGCCACGACACCGACGACGAGCGGTACACGATCACGTGGGAAGGCCGGCGCGCCCTCCGCTGCGCTGAATTGTTCGGGACCGAGTCGTGAGCAGCGAGTGCCCAAAGTGCAAAGGCACCGTTGTCCACGGTTTCAACGTCGGCAAGACCGTCTGCAACGTGTGTATCGACTGTGGCTGGTGCACCGTCCATCACAACGTCTGGCCGAGTGTCGTCAGACAGCACGAACGGCGAGCAGCCGTGAAAGCGGCGGCGTCGTGAGCTATCGACCCTGTCTCGCCGGTTGCGGCGCGTGGCTGCCCTGGTGGGCGCCAGACCGCCAGCGCTTCTGTTCCCACCGCTGTCGCCAGCGGGCCTGGCGTGCGGCACGCCGGCTGCCTTCCCGCCGGCCGGCTGTAGAGGGGGACGGGGACCCGTGGCTGATACCGCTTGTTCTCAGCCTGGCTGCAACGAGCCAGCAGTGATCACTTTCGACAAGAAGACGCGGGCGGGCGTGCTGAAACAGCCGTGGTGTGTCGTCCACGCCAAGCAGTACCTGACGACTCGTTTGATTTTCGGTCCGCCCGACGATCCAGAAGCCGGCAACGAGGCGAAGGTGCCATGACGCCAGAGATTCCCGACGCCGTGCAGGCCGTGCTGGGCATCGTGGGCGGCACCGCCCTGGGCCTGCTGATCAGCGCGTGGTGGAACCACCGCTCCCTGTCGGAGCACGACCTCCGCATTACCGAACTGGCAAGGCGGGCGCGCCCACAGTTGCGCCCGCCGGCCGATCCACTCGAAGAAGAACAGAAAGACACCGATGACGACGAAACGCACGCGTAACCCTGAGCCCAGCTTTGCGACCCTCGCGAACGCGACGCTGCTGGGCATCTGTGACTATCTCGAAGGCGACGGGCATTCGATCTACAGCCCGAATTTTCTCCGCGAGCTCGGCGTGCCCGAACCCACCACGCCGCGCCCATCGTTCGAGCAGCTCGAGGAGTGGATCACGGACTCCGTCTGCGAAGCCACCGACGGCTGCGAAGTCGAGCCCGACGGGTGGTGCAGCTGCTCTCCGTCGCATCCGTCCTGGTTACTCCGCCTGGGGCTGATCTGATGGTCAGCCATTCGAGGCTTGCGTCCATCGATCCCAAACAGTTGCTCAGCGGCAACTACGCCGACACGTGCGACGACTGCGGCGCGGTGATCGTCGGCGCCACCGTCGAGGATTGCCTGGCCGCGACCTGCGCCTGCAACCAGGGACGCATCGTCGGCCACGTCGTCGACCTCGGCTGTATGCAGTGCGGTCGCGAAATCCATACGCTCACCGTCCCGCACGTCGACTCCCGCATCCTGATTCCGGCTGGCCTCCGCTGCACGGTGTGCGGCGGCCAGCCCATCGTCAGCGACATGACGGCAGTCAGCGTCTATCCCGATCTGCCGAAGATGAAGGTCAAGCCTGGTCGTCCACGCAAACGCCAGGCAATCGCCTGAGTCGTTGTCTCCGACTGAGGGTCAGTTCTGGGTGGCGGGCCCACTCAGGACCGGCCCTCTTTTTCTGCCCCTGCCAGGAACCTCTCTGAGACAGCCCGCAGGCCACG
>JAFAPL010000081.1 GCA_019247135.1 Chloroflexota bacterium
CGCATACGCGCCACACGGTGGACGTCGAGGCTATGGACGCGACGCTGCGCGACTGACGCACCCGCGGCGAGGGCGGCGCAAGCTAACGCCAGCGCCGCCAGGCTCAGGGGCACCCAGAGGTGAAAACCGTATGGACCGTAGTCGGAGGCGAACGCGTGTGAGGCTGCCGCACCCGTCATGTTGAAGAAGATGCCGGCCCAGGCCCATTCTCGAATCCGAGTGAACCCGGGCACCACCAGCGCAATGCCGCCGAGCAGTTTCCAGAAGCCAAGAATCGTCAAAATGTACATCGGATATCCAAGCACCAGCGCCGTGTCCGGCGTGCCCCACGCGTGCAGGAGCTCACCGATTCCACCCGAGACGACCGCGAACACGAGAACGGCTGTAGCTGTCCAGTAAGCGACGGAGCGTGTGTTCATCATGCTTACAAGACGAACGACTCGCCGCCGTCGGGACAAGCCTGATGTCGTCTTCGCCACGCACTGAATCGCGAGTCATGGCGTATGGTTCTCGAATGCTGCTGCGCGCGATTGCGCTGCTGCTCCTGGTGGGCGCGAGCCTGGGCAACACGACGACCCTGGCACAGCCTGGGCAACACGAGTACCTGCCACAGCCTGCGCAAGGCGAGTACCTGCCCCGGCAGGCCCAGCTGGCAACCGCGACGATCGACGTGGACCACCCCGGCCCGCCAATCCCGCCTACCTTCATGGGTTTCTCGCACGAGTGGTCCAGCGCTCCGCTGCTCGTCGGCGCCCCGTCCACCGGCACGAACCCCATCTATCGTCAGCTCGTAGACAATCTGCTCGCGTACGGCGGAGGACCGCTCAACGTGCGGATTGGGGGAAACAGCACTGACGCCACCGGTGCTCCGCAAGCTGACGTGGTTTCTGCATTTGCCCAGCTGTACAACGACATCGGAGCACAATTCGTGCTCGGTGTGAATCTCGCCAGCGGCGACATCGATCTGGCCACGCAGCAAGCCCAGGCGTTCGTGCGTGGCATGCCGTCTGGATCGTTGCTGGCAATCGAAATCGGCAACGAACCCGATCTTTACGCGCGCAATGGCCATCGCTCCCCCAGCTACGATTTCTCCGCGTATGCGCAGGATTTCTCGAATTACGCCGCGGCGATCCAGCCGTTGTTGCCCGCCGGCGGGAAGTTCGTCGGCCCCTCGTGGTCCGATTCTCGGTCACTGAAGGATCTTCCAGTCTTCCTGGATCAGAATGGCGATCGCCTGGCCTTCGTCGCCCAGCACTGGTACTCCGGAACGCAGTGCAATGGCCGCACCAACCCGCCGGATTATCTACTCCGGCCATCGAGCTCCGCCTCAGAGGCACAAACCGTGGCAGGCTCGGTAGCGCTCAGCCATGAGCGCGCGCTGCCGTTCCGCATGGCCGAAATGAATTCAATCTCTTGCGGCGGAGAGCCTGGCGTCAGCGACATCTTCGCCTCGGCGCTGTGGTTGCCGGACGCATTGTTCGAACTCGCGAACGTCGGCGTGGACGGCGTCAATATCCACTCCAATAACGGTGGAGCATACGCGCTGTTTTCCTTCACCCATCAAGACGGCGAGTATGCCATTGAGTCCATCCGGCCGAGTTACTATGGGGCGCTATTGTTTCAACAGGCGGCTCCAGCTAATTCGCGTCTGTTGCCCGTCAGTGTGACGACATCTTCGAACGTGAAGGTCTGGTCCACCGTCGATGGCGAGGGAACCGTGCGCATACTCGTGTTGAACAAGGACGAATGTGCATCTGGCACGGTCGCCATTGAGCTGCCGTCCGACACACCGGGCAACCTCGTGCGCCTGCAGGCGCACGCATTCGACGCGAAGGACGGCATCACGCTTGGAGGCCAGACCTTCGACGGCTCGACCGACGGCTCACCGCAGGGCACTCCTGCAGTCGAGTCAGTACAGCCAGGCGCCGGAGTCTACGCCGTGAGCATGCCTCCGGTGAGCGCGGCGCTCTTGACTGTCAGCTCACCCGCGTTGGACCAGCACGATCCCCGCCGCCACCGCGACCAGTCCGACCAGGTCGCCCGGACCAATCTGCTCGCCAAGAAACGTCGCGCCGAATATCAACCCGAATATCGGCGTCAGAAAGTAGTACGCGGACACGCGACT
>JAFAPL010000087.1 GCA_019247135.1 Chloroflexota bacterium
CTCCCGGCGGGGATCCGTCAATTCCGTTGATGTTGTTCTCGGCGCAGAAAGGATGGCCATACCACGGATTGGTGCCCTGGAGTACCGGCGCGTTCGCGAGCCACGGTTCAAACGGCTTATCACCCGCGCTCCAGCCCTGAAATAGCATTATCGCGACGTATATGCCATGGTCACGTGACTCAAGCACGCGAGTCCGCAGACGCTCGAACCAATCCTCATCAAACTGGGTCAGGTCGAACTTTCGTTTTCCGTCGCGGGCGATACCAGGCCCTGTGCGTGCCCATGGCAAGGGCTCAAAGTAGTAATCGCCTTCCCACCACGATCCCCAGCGAGCGTTCTCCCAGTTCCACAAGCGCATGAAGTTATGCCCGTATTCGGTCATGAACGCTAACCATCCACGCCAATCGAACGGAGATGGCGGATCAGCGATGCCCGCTTCCTGCAGGGTCGCCCACGTGTGCGAGCCGGCCAGCAGCAGAGGGCGCCCTAAAGCGTCGGCGAAGTAGCGCGGATTCCTGGAGTCCACCCGCAACGGACCACGCGTGGGTGCCGATCGCTCCGTTCCGATTGGAGCCTCAGGCATCGTCGCCCAGATCAGCCGTGCTCTCGGAGGACACAGCCTGGACCGAATGGTCTAGGCCGACCGTGCCATCCGGATGACGGTCGAAAAACCCCCAATCGTGGTGCGGAACGACTATGTCAGCGTTCATTCGCATCCAGGCGTATGCCCGGATAACGGCCTCCACATCGAAAAAAGCGCCCATCGGCCAGTTCAGTTCGATGTTTTGATAGAAGGGCACCAAGTCGCCCGGGATACACACGCGTCCGACCTGCGTGTCGAGCAGGACCACCTGCGTACCGGGGCTATGGCCGCCTAGCAGGTGAACAGTAACCCCGTCGGTGACCCGCAGATTCCCGTCCACGAGCTCTAGACGATCGCGGACATCGAGCAGATTGAACGCCATTTCGGGGTAGTAATAAAGCGCCCAACGTGGAGGATGGATCGCGAGAGGAAGCTCTCGCTTTTGCACGATGAATGTGGCGTTCGTAAATCTGGTGTTGTTGCCAATATGATCGAAGTGACAGCAAGTATTGATTACCACGTCGATGTCTGCGGGCTCAAGGCCAAAACGGGCAAGCTGTGCCTCGACCGTCCACTCTGGCCGACGGCGAGTCCAGATTGCGTGCTGGCGGAGGACGGAGCCCCCTATTGCGGGACTCTGCTCGCTCAGATCACACCCCGTGTCGACCACGATATTCAGGCCTGCTCCTTCGATTAGCCACATCGTCAGCGGCGAGCGAAGGCCCGCCATCTTGACATCGCCGAAGTCGAGTTCGTCCTCCCAACCGCACGGCCGGTGTTCGGGCTCGATCGTGAGATTCACTCCATGCAAGGCATACGGCGCCGGCGCAGGTCCTGCCTCGTCGCCGAGAGGCAGTAGGTGTGCTCTTATCGTCGTTCGCGCGTCATCCACCCCATGACGTCCATCGTACGACCCCAACTGTTCTCGCACCTTAGGAATTGAGTTTGGACATGTGGTCAGCCTTGACTGACCGCTGAGACAAAGAGTATTATGCGCGCCCAGTGGTTGTCAAGCGTGCGCAGTCCCAAGACGCGCCGTCGACTGGTGACCGACTGGATGGGCTACTCGTCGCCGCCTGTCGGATGATCGCGAGGTACGGAGCGCGCAAACTGAGCTTCCGTGACGTCGCAGAGGAAGCGGGCGTCTCGAAGGCACTAATCTCCTATTACTTCTCGGGGCGCAACGATCTGCTCGCGCGCGCGTACGAGTTCTCCGACGACCGCGCGCGCGAGCGCGTCTCCGATGCGTTCGAGCCTGTCGAGTCAGGAGCAGTCCGTCTCTCCCGCGTGCTGGCGCTGTATCTAACTGATGATCCGAACATGCAAGAGGACTGGATCCTCTGGTCTGAGTTATCGTCTGCCGCGATGTTTGAGCCGGACCTCCGCCCGGTCATGGAGGCCTCGTTCGTGCGTTGGACCGATTGGATTCGAGGCCTCGTACGGGATGCTGTCGAGGAGGGTTCTATCGATATCGGGGCCGACGCCGACAAGACCACGCTGCGCCTGGTGGCGCTCACCGATGGACTAGGATCTCTTCTCGCCCGGGGATTGATCGAACGGGAGGCCGCGCGCGAAGTACTGGCTCAACACCTTGACGCCAGCCTTGGCCGAACCTCCCGCAGTTCCACCGAGGGCTCCTCACGCGCCGAGCCACCGGCGATCGGGTACATGCGGCTGCTCGCGTATCAATTGCAAAATGCGGTGGAACAGCTCGAGGGCTTGGCATCTACTTCCGCGGAGAGAGACGCGATCCAAACGGTGACCGAACTCATCAGATCTCGGACCGGCCAGCACAGCATGAACACCCCCTCAGGAGAGCGGTTAAACAAGCACGCCGAAAGACCGCCGTTGTCGTAAGCGGGTGATCCTTCAAGTGGGGCGCGGGATCATCGCACGCGCAGATCCATACGCCGTCAGAGGAGCCGGGATCTGTGCCGATTCCGACCGCTAGCCCGCTGGCTGCTGGGCGCGACGGGGCCGAGTTGACGGCAGTCGGTCAGCCCTCAATTTCAATCGCCGGTTAGGGCCGCGTAGACAATCTCGTGGGCACGTACCGCGTCGTGGCCTGCGCGCGCTTCCTCCAGTGCCGCGTCGTCGATGCGCGACGCGATCTGCCCGAGCGCATGCCATTGCTCCACGCTCCGTCGAACGGCGGCGATTCCGTCCTCCGTGTAGGGATAGAGATCAAGGCCGAGCCGACCGCCTGAGCTTTCATAAGAGGAGCTTCGCAGATAGTGCGCGAGCTCCAAAGTCTCGATGAACTTCAGCGATCCTACCATCGTCTTGTCATCGAGCGTCCCCCATCCTGAGCTCGCATGCATGTGCCCGAGCGCGCCATCGCGCTCGAGCAGAGCCGCGCATTCGGCAA
Source organism: Chloroflexota bacterium (assembly GCA_019247135.1). The sequence goes on from JAFAPL010000087.1 coordinate 2,952, forward strand.
GCCCTTCGCCGGTCATGAACACGTTCTGCCAGTCGAGATTGACCTTGATGTTGGAGTGACCGCGTTCTCGGAGAACGCCAACCATATGTAAAGCGGTCGACACATTACGAAGCAGTACTTTCATCGCGGGCTCGGAGTTCTTCGGCTCCAACCACAGGTCTATGCCATGTCGCTGACACCGCGCAGCTGCTTCATCAAGCGCGTCGATCAGCAAATTCCAGGCTTCTTGGTACCGAATCTGAAATGGGTAGTTATAACCCTCGTTACCCGGCCAAATGATCACGTTCGCGCCCAATTCACCCGCGAGATCGATACATGCGAGCGTCCTTCGCAGCGCAGCAGCTCGAGTGGCAGGCTCTGGCGAGGTGAGACCGCCCCGAGCAAAATGCGGCTCAGGATGCAGCGCCGCGGCCAACACATAGATGTCGTGGTCGCCAAGGGCGATGCGAACCTCGTCCAGGTTGTCCTCGTTGAGTGACTCGGGGTAGTAGAACTCGTAACCGTCCACGTACCCCTCCAGCCCTTCCACGGCGCGACTGACGCGCTGGGCCGTCGTCTCGCCGGCGAGTTCCGGCCGGTGGCCCCCGGGCACGAATCGCGTCACTAGCGGACCCAGGCTTCCAAGGGCTAGGCTCGTCTTCATCCTCGGCCACCGCTACGCATACCACGTCGCTTCGCTGGAGTCACGCTCATCGGCGATCCACACATCTCCCGCATCCTATTCAGCAGCGGAAGTGCGTGATGACCCGCAGAGGAAGTCAGCTCACCCAGACGTCGGTGAAGGCCTTGCCGCCGAGCGGCCCGAGCGGAGATGGTCGCATGCCTCCGACGCGGTGGCCGACACCGTCGAGAATCGGGTAGAAGCCCCAGATCAGATAACCGCCCTCGTCCCACAGCAGCTTCTGGAGCTCGTTGTATAGATCTTGCTGTTTTGCCGAGTTCGATTCCGCCAGCACTTGATCATAAAGGCTCTGGAACCGGGCGTTATGCCAATGAGTTTCGTTAAAGGGAGCACCCTGCACAAGCGACTTCGCATAATGCGTGACCAGTGGCTCCGTAAACCATTCCGACTGAGCGAAGTTTTCCTTCAGGTAGACAGGCCCGAAGTAGATGGACGACGGCTGTTGATTGAGGCTCATCGTGACCCCCGCACCGGCCGCCTGACGCGCGAATACCGTCGCGGACTCGAGCATGCCCGTCGCAACAGTGGAGGTGTTCAGTGTGACGTGTAGACCTTCGCGACCGGCCGCTTTTAGCAGGTGTTTCGCCTGTTCCAAGTCTTGCGTGCGCTGGGGCAAAGCGGTGTCGTAATGTGGAAGATGTTTGCCATATATGTCGTTTCCGATGGTCCCGTACCCGCTCTGCGCTTCTTCGACGAGCTGGGGGCGGTTCGCGATCAGCCGCATAGCCTGGCGCACTCGCACGTCGCGGAATGGCTCCAAGTCAACGGCCATGTAGATCGGCACCATGTTCGACCCTTGAGCCTCGAGGACGCGGAACTGTTTTGACTGCTTTTGGCTGGTGGCCTGGGCGTAGCTAATGCTTTCGATCGCGTCCACCTGGCCACCCAACAGCGCGTCGTATCGGGCGGTGGCATCGGGGATCGATACCAGCTCGAGCGTATCCACGTACGGTTTGCCGTGCTGCCAATAGTTCTCATTGCGAGTAAACGTGCTGTACTGTCCTGGCTTCCACTTCACGAACTTGAACGGCCCGGTGCCTATCGGATGGTTGAAGCTCGTCGTCCCGTTCTTCACGATAGCCATATAGTCGAATGCAAAGAAATAAGGCAGCAGTGTGTTTGGCTGCGTGAGAGGGATGCGCAGCGTGAGCCGATCCAGCTTGCGAATCCCATTCGCGTTGATGAAGTTGGCGATATAGAGACCGACGAGCCCGAGTTTAGGATTAGCAATTCGGCGCAAGGTGTAGATCACGTCGTCGGCGGTGAGAGGCGAGCCGTCGTGGAATGTCACGCCACTTCGTAGTCGAACGGTCCAAGCGTCGAATGCGGCGTTCGGTTCGAATGACTCTGCAAGGTAATGAGCAAGAGAAAGGTCTGGAGCCAGAGACACAAGGGGATCGAAAAGGTTCTCCGCTCGCGCATCATCGACGTCCGCCACCGGACCGTTGGGATCTAGAGTTTCACTCGATCCGCCACCTATGAACGCAATCTTCAACGTTCCACCGCGCCGGGGACGAGCTGTTGTTGTGCTCTTTGACGTGCCGCCGCAAGCCCCGAGTGCGCCGAGCGCCAAACCTGCGCCAGCCCATGTTGCTCCCTTGACGAACTCGGCACGCGTCAGACGTCCATCACGCGGGGGTTCTGGTGAATCCATCTCTTTCCTCACTTGTCTGACCTACCGGACAAGAGCAGCTGGCCAACCGTACAGGAGAGTATCTCTGCGTGCCGTGCTCTGTCAAGCAAGTCGCCCGCGCCGCTCTGTCACGCAAGTCGCTCGGCCGGTGAGCCCCGAAGAAGGTTGGCGAGTTGACTTGTAGCGGCAGGCCATTCGCTTGAGAGCGAGCTGCGACCTGGACGAGCGTTCAGCCTGGATTTGAGGATCCGAGGGACGCGAACCGGCTCTCCACGCCGAAGATCTCCTCGACCCAACTGTCGAGCGAGGAAGACTCGATCAAGCGCGACTGCCCGCAGGGCACAACCCTGACAAATGGGCTGTACGGAAGCGGGCAAAGCGAGCCTTGCCGACCCGTACCGACCCCGCTGCCTCTACTCTGGGGAGAAGCTGGCACGACAACGCCTTGATTGGCCGTTCACGTCGCCGAAACGGCAAGCTCCTACACCGCTTCCGGCAGCCTGGCGCCGCGCGGCTAGCTGGGGATCACGTCATCTCGACGAGCCGGCGAGTGCGTTCCCCGCGCGGGTCCTGGTAGGAGTCGCTCGCTCATCTTCCGCCGCTGGCTCCTGTGGCCGCAACCTCGACTTCGGTGCGCTCGCCTTCGTCCATCGCCCTGCCTGCCAGGGTGAGCCATTCCTCTCGGCCGCGTGAGCGTAGGTAAATCAACACCACCACGCAGACAGCAAGCCAGACGGCGAGCACGATCGGAGCGTACTTCTCCGGCGCGGCCGGGAGGGGCACAACCGTCTTGTAGAACACGATCCCTACGGCAATGGACGAGGCGATGGGAAAGATCAGGTGCTTGATCGGGTTGAAATCGGGCCGCCGCTTCCACCCGTAGAACAGCATCACGCCGATATTCGCGAGGATGTACAGGACAATCAGTCCGAGTGTGATCGTCGTTGCCCAGGTGAGATACGTGTCAGCCGGACCGAAAATCACGGCCAGCGTGAACGCAAGCGCGCTTGTGGCAACGGTCAGATGAATTGCGTTATCCGGCGTGTGACGCGTTCTAGCAACCCGCCCGAGGGCGCGCGGCAAAGCTCCGCTTCGCCCCATGCCAAACCAGGTCCGCGTCGCGCCGTTAAAGCACGCCACCGATACCGCAATCGCGGAGTTAATCAGCGCAAACAGGATCACAACCCAGGCGCCATGCCAGACGCGGACCGCAACCGTGAAGCCAGGAAATGCGGACGCCGTGGCAATGCTCCCGACCTTCGCGGTACCAAACCCAATCAGCAGGCCCCACGTCACAAACAGCAGGTAGGCGCCGAAGATCACGACCGAGAGAACGAGGGCACGTGGGACGTTACGTCTCGGTTCCCTGCTCTCCTCCGCGATGGGCCCCACCGCCTCCCAGCCGCTGAACGCGAAAATCGAAAACACGAAGCCCAGAAACAGGTTCGGCGCGGCACTGAAATGAGAGGGATTAAATGGCTGACCATTGAACCCTCCGGCGCCTGGGGAGACCATCCCGGAAATCGCCAGCGCAACCATAATTACCATTTCGAGAATGCCGGTGATCAAGAGCACGCGGCCAGAGAGGACAATTCCCCGGTAGGCGACGAATATGACGATCGCCATCCCCGCCAAGGTGTAAACCCACCACGGAATATTCACGCCGTACTGACTGTTGATCGAAGGCTGCAGGACTTCTTTTGACAGGAAGGCGAACGTCAGCGCCGCCGTCGGGGGCAGCCAAATGGACCACAGCCAACCGCCTACGAATCCCGCGCGGGGATGAAATGAACGAGCAATCCACGTATACCAGCCCCCGGCCGACGGAATCGCCTTTGCAAGTTGGCTAACGGAGACGCTGAGCATTAGCACAACCAGCATCGCGAAGAAGAACGCCAGTGGTGCGACAATGCCCGCGTTCCCGACGGTCGCCTGGAAGGTCGCGAGAATCGCGTAGGCGGGCGCAATCGTCGCGATGCCCTGCATCATTACCGCGGGCAAGCCGAGCGCGTCCCTCATGAGTCCGGGCCCTCGCTCCTGTGGAGCCGTGGTTGCGGCTTGCGAAACCGCTTCACTCATCGATCTCCTCCTCTGCTCGTTGACGGCCGGCATTGCCGCTGGACTCGGCGACCGGCGCCGGTCTGTGCCGTCGGCCGCCGCCTGCGGGCTGGAGCGTGGCGTGTCGCGCGAACTCCGTGGACGGTTCGGGGCTCTCCCGCGTGGCTGCGTTTTCGTGCACGCCGCTGGGCGGAGCCTGGATCATTTCCCCAAACAGGATCTCTGAAAGGGCGTGAAGACTAGTAATGCCAGCGGCTATAGGGATGGACGCTCTCCTGCCGGCAATCTTGCTGTCCGGACAGGACGACGTTATGCTGCTCCGGCTAGGTTGTCAAGTGCCCGTGGGGACCGCCTTGATATCCCAGCACGCGGTGACCGCATTACCGGCGGGAGCGAGAGAATGGCCCGGGATCCCAAGTTCGACATCCTCTTCGAGCCGATCCAGATCGGGCCAAAGCGGATGAAGAACCGCTTCTATCAGGCGCCTCATTGCACAGGTCATGGTTCCACGTATCCAGGCGCGCAGGCCCATCTGCGGGCGATGAAGGCGAAGGCGGATGGGCCGTCGTGAACACCGAGTACTGCTCGATTCACCCCGAAGGTGACGACTCGCCATGGGTGCCTGCGCGCCTATGGGACGACAGCGACATTCGCAACCTTTCCCTGATGTGCGAGATGGCTCACGAACACGGCGCCCTCGCGGGTGTCGAAATCCACTACGCCGGTCCCCAGTCGACGGGATACGAGGCGCGGCTCGTGCCCCGGGGTGTTTCGGCAATGCCGAGCGAGACGCTCTACATGAACTCCTGTTATGAGATGGACCGCGAGGAGATGGAGGAGCTGATCGGCTTCTACGTCGCAGCCGCGCGGCGGGCGCGCAGTGCTGGTTTCGACATCATCAATCTCCACGCAGCCGAGTGCGGCCCGGTCCCAGCGCACTTCCTG
>JAFAPL010000105.1 GCA_019247135.1 Chloroflexota bacterium
GCTCCTCTTCCAAGTCGAAGATGCGGTCCCACATCGCTGTGAAGCTGCCGTCGCCCATCTAAGCCAGCCCCCGCGCTTCCAGCTGCCGCAGTCGTGCTTGCACCTGGTCCCAGTTGCCGCGGCACAGTTTCTCGGGCCGCCAGCCGCACGGGAACAGCATCTCGCGAAGAAACATCGCGTCTGTGCTCGCAAGGATGTCGGCCGCCTCGGGATCAAGCGACCGCCCTGGTGCGGACGGGCAGTGACGGCAGCACGCCGCATGCGGTTCGGTTGGACGCCGCCGCTGCTGGTCGCTCAGCTTCTTCACGTCTCCACCTCACCGTCACCCAGGAGGGCGAGGGCGGCGTCGTAGGCTCCGCACAGCACGCCCCCGAGACGCGTGTCCTGCTCCCACGACTGCAGCACGGCGACCACGTGGCCACGGTCAACGTCCTTGCACTCCCGCCACCGCAGCCAGCGCTCGGCGAGGCCTATCGCGGCCACCAGTGCTTGGTGCGATTCGAATTCCCAGCCCGTACCGCAGAACACGGCCTTCTGCCGCAACCGCTCCACCATCTCCCGCGTGATCATTCGCCGGCCTCGGCTTCGTCGAGCATGGTGATGGCGCACCGGACACCAGTGGTAAGCGCCAGCAGGTGCTCCGGGTCGCGCATCAACGCCCCGCATTCGCGCGCGGCCTTTTCCCAAGTATCAGCGGCCATCTCAAGGTGCCCGCGCGTCGCCACCCGAGTTTCCTCCGGCAGCGCCCGCCACTGCTCGGCTGCCTTGCTCATGGCTGCACATGCACGAAGCGCGGCGCCCGCAGTCCGGCGCCGACATCCGTCATCTCGTGAAACTCCTCCTCATCACGCACGTTGATGCTCCCGTAATCGCGGTTGAGGCTGACGTAGACAACGAGCGAGCGCCGCTCGTGGGCGTTGGTTGAGTCGAGAGCGGTGAACAGCACCCGGTAGAAGCCGCCCTTCCAGTGCCTGTAGATGCCAGGTTTCGTCTTGTCGCTCATTAGTCCGATCACCGCTTCACCGCCTTCCGGGCCGCAGCGCGCAGTTCCTTGGCGGCGAGGCGAAACGCACGCCGCATCTCCAGCCACCACGGCGCACAATCTGGCGGGTCGCTGTAGTAACGGGCGCTCTCGGCCAGGTCGTCGAGGACCGCCTTTTGGTGATCCTCTTTCACCTCGGCCCACGTCTTTGCCTTCGCCTTCACTTGCGCCTCGCGACGGCCATCAGCGGCGGTTCGCGCGCGGTCGCGCGAAGTCCATGACCTCTTGCGAAACGCTGTCTCCCGACGCGGCGAAGATGGCCAGCTGCGTCTTGACAGTGCGCAGGATCTCGCGTGCCTGCGTTGCGATCATGTCGCCGGTGGCCGTCGTGACCTTGCCGGCCTTGGCAATACTCGGCGTGCCACTTCGCCCGCTTCTTGCGCTCGACCCGCGCCCGCTCAGGGTCGTAGCTGCGCTGGAACCAGGCTGCATTCGTCGCCCGCTTCCGCTCGCGGTTCACCTCTCGGTAGCGGCGGTCGTACTCGGCCTTGCGGGCGACCTTGGCTGCTTTCGCGGTGCGTCTGCTCGCGCCCGAGCAAGCCGTTGAACAGAACGTCTTGTAGATGCCGTGGCGTCTCCGGTAGCGAAGATCACTAGCCAGCCGTTTGAAGTTCACGCGGCAGTGCTCGCAGCGCAGCGTGACCATCTGACTCATCTGCGCCTCGCGACGGCCAGCAGGGCGCTCATGGCGTCACCTCATCAGGCGCGTTCGTATGAAGCCGCGTCCTGTCGAGCGCCACGCATACGCCGCACAGTGCGCTTTGGGCGCACAGCGGGTGGACACCATCGACGGCGACCCACAGGTCAGTCAGCATCTTGCGCACGTCGTCGCGTTGACTCTCGGCTCGCCTCATCAAGTCAACGGCAGCGTCCCGCTCGGCCTGCACCGCGAGCCACCGGTCGCGGTACACATCGCGGCCGACGGTCGCGGCATCGAACACCTCAATCCAGTCACGAGCCTTCGCCTTCAGGTCCTCGACCCATGCCTGCAGCCGGTCCCGCTCGGCCTCCGCCTCGGCGAGCTTGGCGCGCAGGTGGTCGAAGTTGGCGCCGACGCACTGCTCGCACAGCGTTCCGAGCGGGTTGTTGTGGTTGCATGCGCTCATCGGTCG
>JAFAPL010000113.1 GCA_019247135.1 Chloroflexota bacterium
GGTGGCCGGCGCCGAGTGCCTCGGTAGTGTGCAGCGGTTCGATGGGGTGGATCAACCCGCCTTCGAACGCGAGCGGGGCCGCGGCGGCGAGCGCGATGAGGCTAATGCCCAGAACAGCCGGGGGCGTGCGCAGGCCAGCTCCCGCGACCAGGGCGGGGTACAGCCACAACAACGGTTGGGCCAGCCCGAGCAGATCCAGCAGCGCGAAGTTGATCACCCAGCATAGCCGCGAGCGCGGCGATGGACTGGCGCGTCAGTCGGTGCCACGGGTCCAGCCAGTAGATGATGTGCACACATCCGAGCAGCAGCAAACCGGTCGCAGCGGCGAGGTCGGCGGGCGCGCGCGGTGAACGGAACAGCACGGCCAACGCGCCGAGGAGCACCGGCGCGATGGTGATCCTGATCACGCTGGTGAGCCAGGTCATGCTGGACGGCATCCGCCCACAGCGTAGGCACGGTCGCAGGCCGTTGGGAAGACTTCGCGCAAAAGAGGTGACAACTGTCACGCCAGACGATGACGCGGCACACTTACCTGGCCCGCCGAGCCAACTGTAGGGTCAGTGGTGTGACCGAACCACTCACCGAGAAACAAATATCTATGAACGGGACGCTCGCAACAGCGACCGAGCCCGCTCACGCTGTGGACCTGCTAAACGACGCCGACGTTGAGATGGAGTCCGCTGACGAATCGCCGCCCGGTACCCCACGTTGGCTCAAGGTCCTCGGCATCCTCCTTGTCATGCTGCTGCTGGCGTTTGCCGGACTGCACCTCACGGGGAATTCGCCGATGCACATGGCAGGCGCGAGTGGCGCGCCGCACGGTTTGCAACTGCCGTGACACTCTCGCCCGCGGCCCGCAAATTTGCGCTCACGCTGCACCTGACGAGCTCTGTCGGCTGGATTGGCGCGGTCCTCGCCTATCTGGCGCTCGGCGTGGCCGCCGCAACGAGCTCGGACACCCAGACGATCCGCGCGGCCTGGACCGCCATGGAGCTCACGGGCTGGTGGGTCATCGTTCCGCTCGCGATCGCCGCGCTCTTGACAGGCCTCGTCATGTCGCTGGGCACGCGATGGGGACTGTTCCGCCACTACTGGGTCCTCGTTTCGCTGGTGCTGACAGTGCTGTGCACGATCGTTCTGCTGCTGCATATGCCGACGGTCAGCACGTTGGCAACCCTAGCGCGCACCGCCGATGACGCTGACCTCCGCGCTTTGGGCGGAGACCTCATGCATCCTGGCGTCGGCCTCGTGCTCTTGCTTCTGATCGCTGGCCTGAACGTCTACAAACCGGCGGGACTGACACCCTATGGCTGGCGCAAGCAACGCGAAGAGCGTTCCGTCCTCAAACCAAGCGCTGGACGCCAATGCGTGGCTCGACCACGGGTTCCAGACGCCCGCATCCCGTCGACCTGGCGCGCGCTCGCCACGCGGACCGGCTACTTCGTCTTGCACGTTGCCGAGGTGTGGCTTGCCATGCTCCTCGGCATGGCGCTGTTCATGGTCATGACGATCGCCCTCGCATCGCAGGGCAACGCAACTCTGTCTGAGCAGACCGCCATCGGGTTTCAGGTCGCGATGAGCCTGTTCATGGTCGCGCCCATGGCGGCGTGGATGCGCATTCGAGGCTGCGATTGGCGAGAATGCTTCGAGATGAGCGCGGCCATGTTGCTGCCGACCGCGGTGGTTATCGCGCTTCGCGGACTCGATCTCCGTGACGCGCAGCTGTGGGTCGCGAGCAACCAGCACATGCTGATGCTCGTCTCGATGATTGCCTACATGCTGTATCGGCGCGGACACTACACGCGCGGCTATGCGTTCGGCCGCTGGATCGCTACCTCGCACCGACGACATGAGGTGAACGCCTGATGCACGGGCTCGTCCACAGAGTGTCTCCCTCCGCGGCAACGCAGGGTCACGTCCTGGGCTCGCCTCGCTGGTATGACCTGTCCACGGAGTTCTTTTTCGTGGGGCGTCGTCGCGGTAGCTATCAGGCCCTGATCTCGGCAGTCGGCATTCGAGCGGGCCAGCGCGTGCTCGACGTTGGCAGCGGGACCGGCTACTTCGCGCGCCTCATCGCCCAGCCGGTTGGGCCGGGAGGGCTGGT
>JAFAPL010000122.1 GCA_019247135.1 Chloroflexota bacterium
ACCAATCCGTTGGTGCATCCGTCTGGCACCACTCGCGCCGGCAGCTTCATGCGAATGTGCTGGACTGGATTGGAGAAAATCTCCGGGCCGATCACGGCTTCGACGACGTCCAGCAACCGCGGATTTGTAAGCAGGCGGAACACACCCGGGCCGACGTGAATCGGCGAATCATGGTGAATCCCGTTCTGCCCCAGGCTGAAGTCGAATTGATCGGGCAGTGCCCGTCCGCTGGCCTCACACAGCTTCACGAGACGTTGCGGGAACGGCAGGCCGTCGAAGGTATCGTCGATCGCCCCTTCCGCGTACAGGCCACGCGCCATCGAGTCAAGCCGTTCGGCATATTCGGCCAGTAGCTCGCCCAGATCGAGGACCGGGTCAAGCACGTCTTCGACGAGCAGATAGCCCTCGTCCGCGAACTGCTCCAGTTGCGCTGTGCTCAAAAGACTTCTGGTTGCTGACATGCGAGTGTGTGCTCCGCCAATTCAAGCGTAACCTACCGGGCGAGCTGCATGACTGCCGAGCACGCCACGACTGTCGAATTGACCCCACTACAAAGGTGTATCCAGACCGTGCTGGTGCGGCTCGGTGTCGCAGACGACGAGGCCGAGCAGATCGCCGACGTTCTCGTCGACGCCGAGCTGCGCGGCTACCCCGACCACGGGGTGTGGTTCCTGGGCGAGGTCGCCGGCTGGTTCCGTTCGCGCGCTCTCAACCCCCGTCCCAGCCTTCAGGTCGTGCGCGAGACGGACGTCAGCCTCCTCCTCGACGGTGATGGCGGCTGCGGCGTCGTCGCTTCCTATCGGGCCATGGACTGGTGCGTCCAACGCGCCCGGGAGCGCGGCGTCGCCACCGCGGCGATCCAACGCTCGGGCCATTTCATCGCCGCGGCCCCGTTCGTGACCAGGGCGGCCCGGGCTGGCTGCATCGGAGTGGCGGCGGCCAATGTGAGTCCTTTGATGGCGCCGCCCGGCGGGCGCACCCGCACGCTCGGCACCAATCCCTTCGCTTTTGCGGCGCCTACTGGCGGCGATTTTCCTCTTGTTTTCGACATGGCCACGACGGCAATCGCCGGCTTCAAGGTCCGACTGGCCGCGCGTGAAGGGCGCCAGCTCGAGCCGGGTTTGATTGCCGATGCTCAGGGCCGGCCGAGCGATGACCCGCGCGATTTTCTACAGGGCGGGCTCTTACTTCCCGTGGGCGGACACAAAGGCTTCGGACTGGCGCTCATGGTCGAGGTGCTGGCCGGAGTCCTGAGCGGGGCGAGCTTCGGTGCGGATGCCGGCGTGACGAACGGCCGCGAAGGGCACTTCTTTCTGGCGCTGAATCCGGATGTGTTCATGACCCACGACGAGTTCATTCAGCGTATGGACGAGCTCGTGCGTCAGGTGAAGGCTGGCGAGCGTGCCGAGGGCGTCCAGGAGTTATTCGTGCCTGGCGAACGCGGTCAGCGACGCGCGGCCGAGCTGCGTCGGTCCGGCCAGGTGCCGCTCGACGCTCAGGGGTGGAGCACGCTGCAGGAGGTCTGCGGCTCGGTCGACCTGGAGCCGCCGCCGATCGCAGGCCGATTACACTAGCCCAGGATTCCGAAAGACATCGCGCCCCAAAGCGGAGAGGGGACCAGGCCCGGCGTTGTCCGACGGAGCTTGGAGATCAAAAAGCTGCTGACTTCGGGAGTACAGCTGATGCATCTCGCCCGACCATCCGCCTGGTTCCTCGCCGTCGCCTTGCTGTTGAGCGTCGCGTGCCAGTCCGCGCCGCCGGCTGCGACAACGAGCCCGGCAGCCGCCGCAGCGACGAAACCGGCCGCCGCCCCAACGACGGCCTCCGGCGCGAGCCCGAGTCCTGCGCTGTCGCCAGCGGCCAAGCCCGCGGCCTCGCCGGCCGTGTCTGCATCGCCGTCGGTGGTTCCGTCGCCATCGCCGGCTGCCTCGCCTGCCGCGGCCATTCCCGCCACGGTCGCAAAGCCCAGCAGCGGCACGCTCACGATCGCCGTGGTTCAGGGCAGCGAGGGCGCGCCGCTCAAAGCAATCGCGCCGCGCTACCAGCAGCAATATGGGGTCCAGGTCAACATCGTCGAATCTCCGTACGACCAGCTGTACGAAAAACTTGTCACCACATTCCAGGCGAACACGCCGGCGTACGACCTGGTGATGCTGGACGACCCGTGGATGCCGAAG
>JAFAPL010001058.1 GCA_019247135.1 Chloroflexota bacterium
CAGACTTGGGGCGCGAACGTGTCTTACGTTCCGCCGCGTGTGTACGAGTCGTTGTAACCAGAGTGCGGTCCTCCTTGGGACGGCCAACACGCGCGCACATTTCTATTCCTGTGTGCGCACTCGGAGATCTTTAGACTTGTTATACCCGCCCGAGCACAATGGAGTAGATATTCAGGGGGAACTGATGGCCCACACCTTGGAAACAGGCTCGCCAACGACGCCGCGACTTCCTGATTACAACTCTCGCCGATTCGGCTTCAGCGCGGGCGTCATCGCGGCCACCGTGATGCTGGTGGCCATTGTTGTTCTTCGCGTGATCAGCGGCGTGCAGTCACTCCCTGAGATCGTCGCCGAAGGTGTTCTCACGGTTATTCCGGGCGCACTGTTTTCGGCCGTACTCGACAGCCTGCAGCACGCTGCCAAGCCGCTCTTCTACGTCGCCGTCGCAATCGGCATGTTGCTCGTCGGCGGTTTCCTTGGGCGCTGGTACGGCGGAGACCCAACCTGGAAGCACGCGGCCAGGATCGTCCTGAGCGCGTGGCTGGTGTTCGGGGTTGGGGTGTATACGCTGCTCGGCGCGGGCATTTTTGGCCAGCACTTGACCGGCGGGCCGATCTGGCACGCGCTCACTCTCCTGCTGGTCTTCGCCGTCTACGGCGCTGCGCTGGTGCACACACACGCACTGTTGAGCCGCCGCGCGATCCGCGATCTGCCCGATGAACGCCTGGTATCGCGGCGTGCCTTGCTGCAAAGTGGCGGTGCCGCGCTGGTTGCCCTGGTCGCGGCAGGCGGCGTGTGGCGATTGCTGTCGGGCGCGTTTGGCGGCAGCACACAGGTTCAGAGCGCGCCAGTGGCGGCGGACACCGCGGCAGCGACCACGCCCGGAGCACAAAACCCGCCGCCGTTCGATCTCAAAGGTCTCTCGCCCGAGGTCACTCGCACCGAGGACTTCTACACGGTCTCCAAGAACTTCATCGACCCCGCCGTCGCTGTTGGCGGCTGGAAGCTGAAGATCGACGGACTGGTCGATTCGCCGATGGAGCTGACCTACGACCAGCTGACGGCGCTGCCCGCCAGCGAGGGCTATTACACACTGATGTGCATCAGCAACGAGATCGGCGGCGATCTGTGGGGCAACGCGCTGTGGAAAGGCGTCAAGCTGCGTGACCTGCTGATGCAAGCCGGCGTGCATACCGACGCTTACAAAGCCGTGTTTACGGCGGCCGATGATTACAAGGATTCGGTGCGGCTCGAAAACGCGCTGCATCCAGACGCCTTGCTGGCGTGGGAGATGAACGGCGCACCGCTGAAGAACGAGCATGGGTTCCCGGCGCGGCTGCTGATCCCGGGCATCTACGGCATGAAGAACGTGAAATGGCTGACGGGCATCACCATCGTCGCGGACGATTTCCGCGGCTTCTGGCAGAACCAGGGCTGGGATGACGCCGCGCCCTATCAGACAGAGTCGCGCTTCGACACACCGCGCGGACGGCCGACCGTGCCCGAGGGCCCGCTAGCGGTCGGCGGCGTGGCATACGCTGGCGACCGGGGTATCCAGTCGGTCGAGGTGTCGACGGACGGCGGCCAGACGTGGCAGCCGGCGCAGGTCAAACCCGGGCTGTCCCCCTACGCATGGCAGCTGTGGCGGGCCGACCTTCCGGTGGACAAAAACGTGCGCGACCTGCGGGTGCGCGCCACCGACGGTCAGGGCCGGCCGCAGGTGACGACCCCCGCCGACCCGTTTCCGTCAGGTGCGACGGGGCTCCACCGTGTGACCATCGCCGTGCAATAGAGGTTCGAGAGGGGGCCGGCCCCCCTCCGATATTCTCCAGGCCTTTCTCAGGCGGCGACGGCCTTCAAGCTCTCAGGCTGGGCTTTGTCGATGCGCGGTGGATTGGCGACGTGCTTCGCCACCAGATCGCGCGTGTCGACAGCATTGAGCTGCTCGAACAGGAACGCGAACTTCTCCTCCAGTTGCCCGCGAATCGCCGAACGGGTCGACTCCGGCAAGGTCCACACAACGTTCTTGAACGGGCCCCACAGCTTCTTGCGGGTCTTGTAGATGAACTGCTCGTCCGTGTCGTTCGCGCCACGCTCGTCCGCGAAGTGCTCGCGGCAGTAGGCGTACATCTCCTGCTTGAGGTCCTCGGGGAAAGCACCGCCGTCGAAGATGATGTTCTGGAACTCCGTCGCCAGGTGAACTTCAACCGTCCCGGCCGCGGGAAACTTGTGGAAGTACTCGGACGGCAAGGTGGACGCCCCGTGCTGCACCGCACCGCCCATACCGTATTTACGAGCCTCTGCCGACAGCAGGCTCAAGGTGTCGAAATCAATCGCCACTCGCTTGATCGAGCCGTCCGGCAACACAATGCCGCCGTGTGACGAGCCGGTATTGACGCTGATCTTGGAGAGCCCTCGCTTGTCACGCCCGAACAGCCCGAGAAAACCATCGACGAAAGCACGCAGCTCGTCGACCGTGCTGTTTTCTTTACCGACCTCACCGATCTCGCCGCCGATCGAGATCGTCAGCCCTTGCTGCTCGAGCTCACGGATGAGCGAGGCCAGCTCGGCGCAGCGTTCGTAGTTGTGCCTTTGCTGCTCGGACACGGTCGGGAAGGACAGATCGACCAGCGTGGAGGTGTCGATATCGATGTTGCCGTACCCGGCCGCCACCGCCTCGCGAATCAGTTTCTTGAGCCCGTCGACGACGCCTTGCGCATCTGTGGCGTACTTCTTGGCGTTTGCCTGATAGTGGTCGCCCTGGATGAAGATCGGGCCAGTGTGGCCCTCCTTGATCGCCGCGGCCATCATGACAGTGGCGAACTCGCCGCAGGTCTGGTCCGTGTACTCCATCTCGCTACGGGCGAGCTCGAAAATGAAGGCGCCCGCGTTGCGGCGCCTGGCGGACGCGACAAGCGCGCGTGCCATGTCGTAGGCCATTGCGCGGACGTTGACGGCTGGCACGGTGATCTTCTCGTACTCGCCGCGTGAGCGCGCCTGGTACAGCGCGTCGATGCTGGCGCTCTGGATTCCGACCTGCCAGCCCGCTTCCCAGATGATCCAGCGGGCCGCTTCCTGGACCTCACCGGTGCCGAAAACAGCGGTGTGGACGAGGCTATCGATCGTCTCAGCCCGCAATGCCGCCGGGTCCTTGACCTGCACGCCGCCATTGAACGTGACGACCTGGCGGGTACCCTGGATCAGCTCCTGAACGGATGCGAACGTCATCGTTCGACTCCCTCCACTGTCAAAGTTTGTGACAGCGCTGCTGTCCCGCCAGTATACCCTGCCGCAGAGTCATGCTCGATCCGCGTGCTACTCACCCCAAACTCTCGCGCGCACTCGAGCGCTTACGTGAGGCCGATCTGGCCGAGGCTTGCGCCGAGCCGCCACCGCCCGAGCTGCGCAAGGCCATCGAGGAATTCAACGCGGGCGAGTTTTTCGAACAGCACGAGACGCTCGAGCTCTTATGGCGCGCCACGAGCGGCGATATCCGTCACCTGTACGAGGGCATCCTGCAGGTGGGTGTCGGGATGCACCACTTGCTTGCGAATCGAAATTTTCATGGCGCAGCCGTCAAATTGGACCACGGGATTCGCTTGCTCGAAGCCTATCCGTCCGTGTGCCACGGTGTGGATGTCGCGCGCCTGCGCGCTGACGCGGCTGCCGCTCGCTCACATCTGCTGTTGCTTGGCCCCGCGCGTCTGGCCGAATTCGACCGGGCGATGATTCCGCGCGTGCACATTGCTTCGGATGCGAACGCATAGTCGTCTAACGGGCGGCGTTCGCCTGCTGTGCGCGCTGTGGCTGATCGGCAGCGCCGTATGGGCATTGACGGACCCCGCGCGCGCTCAGGCCGTCATGGGCATACCTATGGGCGCCTTGCTGGCGATCGCGGGCCTCTCGTTCACGGTCGGAGCATTCCTACTGACCGGCTTCATGAGCCGCGTGTGCGGCCTGGTCCTCGTCGGCCTCGGCGTGTGGCAGACGGCGAGCTTCGGTTTCAGCGTTCCTCCGATTGTTCTCGCTGTACTTGGCGCCTATTTCGCCCTGCGCGGCGGCGGCGCATGGGCGATGGACATCTACGTCCAGAAAATGCAAGATCGCGTTCGGCAGAAAGCGCTCAATAGCTAATCGATCTGGATGGTCGTCAGGCCCGTTTCGAGATCCAGATCGACTCTGTTCTGAGCAGTGCTGTAGTCGGCCGAGCGATACAGCCCTTCGCCGACTGCAGGGAATCTGGCCTGGTCGATGTTGAGCGTGCTCAGGCCGCCGCGCTCGCGGATCTGCGCGGCCACACCGTCCGGAATTTCTATGTGGACCGTCGCCGCCCCGCCATTCACCCGAACCGTGGTTACACCGGACGCGGGCATGCGCAGCCACGTCGAGGCCGCGCCAACCGAAACGTCGAGGTTGCGAATCTGCAGTTTGCTCAGGTCGAGCTGCGCTTGCGTCGCGCCCGTCTGCACGCTGAACGACGTGATGGGCATCGCACCCGACAACTGGACATCCATACGCGGCGCAGCGGGCTGTTGACCGACGAATGGCAGCAGGCTGTGGGCGACGCCGCTCGGAGGCACGTACTGCAATAGCCCGGTCCCGTTGGTGACGCCGAATTGTGGTCGCGGCATCAGGTCAGGCGGTCCGTCGTAGTGCATGCTGGCCAGCGTGCCGGAGTCGGCCGAGCCGACAAGTGGCCCGACGCTCAATTCTCCCGCGCCGAAATGGATGACCACAGACGTTTGCGTCGCTGCAGAGGCAGGTGTCTCGAAGGTTTGTGAGACTGGCTGACCGGCCACGAGCGAAATGCCAGGCGTGAGGGCCATCAACGCCAGGATCACCACGATCAGCGCCAGGGCCGCGAGGATCAGCCGCGGAACTCGTCCAGCCAGGAGCAGCTCCAGGCCTGCGAGAACGAGCAGCAGAGGCCACAGCCGCCATACGTTCAGCCATGCGTTTGGCGGCAAGTAGCCGGCGTTCTGCAGGAGAAACATCCCCCCGACGAAGATCAGCACGATCGGCCCGACAAAGCCGCCGCGCTTGCGACGACGCGGCGGCGCTGTCGGAGCGTAGGGCGCCGTCACTCTCAGCGGCCGAGATCAGCCTGCTTTGCCAGGAGCAACAGACCCAGGCCGATGAAGATCAGCGGCCACATGGTGCGCCATTCGATCCAGCTGAAGATGCCGGCGTTGGCGGCGAGAAGCAACACGCCCGCGCCGACGAGCAGCACGCCCATGGTGCGCGGATTCCGACCGTGATGACGATGTGGTTCAACGTAACGACCAGAGCTCCACCAGTCCTGTTGTGGCGTGGTGGTCGGCGGCATCGGAGTCGTTGGCGCGGGCGCAGGCGTGGTGCCCTTGTCCGTAGCCGGATCGCGCGGCGTTGGCTCCTGCCAGGGATGACCCACTTCGCCGGCCATGCGACGAGCTTCTTCTGCCAGGCGCTGCGTCTCGTTGTGGAACTCTTGCGACCAGTCGCGCCACTGGTATTCGCCAGTCTGCATGGGCGGACGGTCGTCGCGTGGCATGAGCACCCACGCCAGGATGTAGAGCGCCACCCCAATGCCACCACTGGCGATGGTTGCCGCGATCCACAGGATGCGTACAAGTGAGGGATCCAGGTCGAAGTATTCGGCCATGCCGCCGCACACGCCGGCCCACATGCGCTCGCGAGTGCTGCGCACGAGTCGCCTGTGCGGTGGCGGAGGTGCGTACGGCGGTGGGGGTGGTGGAGAAGGGGATTGCGGGCTTGGGATTTCAGGACTCATTGCGCGTTCCTCCAGGGCTGCGCGCGCTACGTGCGTGCAGTATCGTCTCGTGTTCGATGAGACGACACCATGTGGCGCGTTGTTGCACCGATGCCGCGCACGCCGTCAGGTGCCGGCTGCAACAACCCAGGGGCCGCGTGCGTCGAACCTGCGCAGCCCATCTGGGCGAGTGATAGATGGCAGAACCGAGCGCTGCGCTCATCCAGCGAGCGCAGGCCGGTGATCGGGACGCGCTGTCTGCTCTTGTTCAGGGCCAACAGACGTACGTGTACAGCATCGCCATGAGTATCATGCACAACCCTGCCGACGCCGCCGACATGACGCAAGAGTCATTCGTGCGCTTGCTCCGGTCCATCGGCACGTATCGTGGCGAGACGAAGTTCACGACGTGGCTGTACCGGCTCGTCACGAACATTTGCCTCGATGGTCTGCGCCGCCGCGGCCGGCCCGTCGAATCACTCGATGAATCCGCCGGCAGTGACGAGGGCCAGTCGGCGAGCGAGCGGCTGGCCGATGACGACCGATGGACGAATCCACAAGAAGAGATCGAGCTGCGCGAGTCGGCTACCGAGGTCCGACTGGCGCTCGAACAACTGCCGCCGGCCCAGCGCCTGGCGCTGACCTTGCACTACTTTCAAGACACGCGCTACGAGGACATTGCCGAGATCATGGGTTTGCCGTTGAATACAGTCAAAAGCCACATCCGTCGCGGCAAAGAGCGACTGGCGATTGTGCTCAGCGACCCACAGGAGGAACAGCCATGCAGTGCGATGACGTAACTGAGCTGCTCCTCAGCGCCGAACCGAATCCCGCTGTCGACCGGCACTTGCACGCTTGCACGCGGTGTGCTCACGTTGCGCGTGGTCTCGGCCACCTGAATGCGGTGCTGCACTCGGCCCTGGTATGTAAGCCGCCGGCGCAGCTGCAGCAGCAGCTTCTCGGGCTCGTGGACGTGTACGCGCCGCAGCCAAAGCGGCAAGCGTGGTGGTCGCGCTTGTTCAGTGGCGACTTCAGCGTCCCTCAGCTCGTGCTTCGGCCGAATGTCATCGCGGCCCAGGGGCTGGCCGCTCTCATGCTGGCGCTGGCCAGTTGGCAAGTGTTCGGCTGGCTCAGCACGTTCCAACCAGTGGTGGGTGATGTCGGGTACGCGGTCCAGCTCGTTGTCACCTCACCCGCGTCCACATACATCAACAGCTTCCAGCTCGACCTGCAAAGCCTTGGGCTCTGGTCGGTGGTCGGAATTGCAGGCTGGCTGATCTCGGAGAACGGGCTGATCGGGCGCAGACTGCCGCGCCTGGGCCTCTCATAAGCGCGCTGTTCGAGCTGACACACGCCACGCGCGGCGCCGCTCGCGCCGGGCTCCTGCATACCGCACACGGTGATGTGGAGACCCCGTTCTTTTGTGCGGTCGGCACCGCCGGCAGTGTCAAAGGCGTAACGCCCTCGGAGTTGCGCGAGCTCGGCGCGGACGTACTGCTGGCGAACACGTACCACCTGTTCTTGCGGCCGGGGCACGAGGTCGTACGACATCTCGGCGGGCTCCATCGGTTCATGGCCTGGGACGGCCCGCTCATTACCGACAGTGGTGGCTTCCAGGTTTTTTCGTTGGGCTGGGGCCTGGAGCATGGAGTCGGAAAGCAGATGGGCATGTTTCCGGGTGAGGCGGAAGCTCGGAAGACCCGTGGGCAGGCTGCGCGTCTCGTCCGCGTGGACGATGATGGCGCGACGTTCACCTCACACATCGACGGGTCACGCCAGCGGCTAACGCCCGAGCTGTCGATCGGCATTCAAGAAGCACTGGGCGCCGACATCATCCTCGCCTTCGATGAACCGACCTCGCCGCTCCACGATGCGGCGTACACCGCCACGGCGATGCTGCGCACGCATCGATGGGCCCAACGGTGCCTGGAAGCCAGGACACGTGATGACCAGGCCCTGTACGGGATCGTGCAGGGCGGCGCCTTGCAAGAGCTACGCCGCGCCTCCGCGACGGCCATCGGCGCGATGGCGTTCGAAGGCGTCGCAATCGGTGGCTCATTGGGAAAGTCCAAGCACGATATGTTCGACGTGATCGACTGGACGACACCGCACATACCCGAGGCGTGGCCACGACACTTGCTCGGTATTGGTGAGCCCGAGGACCTGCTGGCCTGCGTCGAGCACGGCATCGACCAGTTCGACTGCGTGGCGCCCACGCGCCTCGGTCGCCACGGGGTTGTGTACACGGCGGATGGAAAGGTGTCCCTCACGCGGCCGGAGCTGCGTGACTCCTCCGCGCCCATCGAGCCCGACTGCGGCTGTTACACGTGCAGCACTGGCTTTTCGCGTGGCTACCTGCGGCACCTGTTTGCCGCCAACGAGCTCCTGGGATACACGCTCACCAGCTTGCACAACCTGTTCTTCATGCATCGGTTGATGCAACGCATCCGCGCGGCGGTACGCGAGGATCGATTGTCGGCGCTGAGAGATGAATTCCTCGCCCGTTACGGCGTGGCGTACGCGACGGACGGAAAGACGCTCCAGGCCGCGGGCGGCCAGTAGCTCACGAACGCTCGGCCGACCAGATTGTCGGCCGGAACGAACCAGCCGAAATGCGAGTCGCGGCTGTTCGAGCGATTATCTCCCAACACGAAATACTGGCCGTCCGGCACGACGATCGGCTGCCCATCGGCGGGATACGTATAGCTGGCCCCAAATCGAATGTACGGCTCGTCAAGTAGCTGACCATTGATGACGACGCGTCCGTGATCGACCAGCACGTGGTCGCCAGGCATGCCGATGACGCGTTTGATCAGGTCGATGTCTTCGGTCGCATCGGGCGACTTGAGAACAGCGATGTCGCCGCGTTGAGGCCCACCAAACACGTACTGGCTAGCAATCTGGAAATACGCGGCTTTGTTGACCCAGAGGAACTCGCCACTGGCGAGCGTCGGATTCATGCTCGGGCCGTCGACGCGGAAGTTCTGCAGCAGAGCGCGCATGCCAAGAAAGAGGATCGCTACCAGCAGCGCGGTCTGGAGGAACTCCCTGGTGATACTCAGTGCGGCTGGACGTGGACGCGCGGCGGGAATGGTGAGGGCCTCGTCGTGCATCAGCGCGGGCGGAGTATAGGCTGCGTGGCGCGCCCTCCCAAATTGGCGCATCTCTGCGCCGGTGTTTCAATTGCGCCACGCTTCAGCCGCCCGAGCTACTGAACGTTCGGCCCGGTTCGACCATGTGCGACGGATCGAGGATCTTCTCGAGGTCGGCTTCTGAGAGTGACGTCTGCTCGCGGGCGAGCTCGCGAATGGTGCGGCCAGTTGCATACGCCTCTTTCGCCAGCGCCGCGGCCTTGTCGTAACCAATCGCGGGCACGAGCGCGGTCACCAGCATCAGCCCCGACTCGACGAGGTCCGGCCCGCGTGACGTCGCCTCGAGGCCGGCGACGAGCTGGTCTGCGAAATTGGCGGACGCTTTGCCCAGGTAGCGGATCGACTGCAGCAGGTCGCGCGCGGCGATTGGCAGCATCACGTTCAGCTCGAAGTTCCCGCTTTGCCCCGCCAGCATGACGGTCGTGTCGTTGCCGATGACCATCGCGCAGACCATGGTGAGGGCCTCGGCGATCACCGGGTTGACCTTGCCAGGCATGATCGAGCTGCCGGGCTGAACGGCAGGCACATCGAGTTCACCGAGACCCGCGCGTGGTCCACTGCCCATCCAGCGAATGTCGTTCGCCATCTTCCACAACGAGACGGCGACCGTGCGCACGGCGCCGCTCGCCGAAACGAAGTTGTCAATGGTGCTCTGCGACTGGAAATGGTTGGACGTCTCGCGAACGCCGAGCGACGTCTGCCGATTGATGAACTCACACACTCGGCGCGGGAATTCTGGTGGCATGTTGATGCCCGTTCCCACGGCGTTGCCGCCAAGCGCGAGCTCCTGAAGCTCCTGGCGTGCCCACCCGAGCCGCTGCAGCGCGCGATCCATCTGGCCCACGTAACCCATGAACTCCTGGCCAAGCCGAATCGGGGTGGCATCCTGGAGGTGGGTGCGGCCTGTCTTGATGATGGGCCAGAACTCCTGGCGCTTTTCGTCCAGTTTTACGCGGAGGTGCTCAATGGCCGGGATGAGCACCTCTTCCAGCTCCGCAAGCGCCGAAAGGTGCATGGCCGTCGGGATCACGTCATTCGAGGATTGGCCGAGGTTGACGTCGTCGTTTGGGTGAACGACTTTCGATCCGAATTCGCCCTGTAAGAGCTCCGTCGCGCGGTTCGCGATGACCTCGTTCGCGTTCGTGTTGGTGCTCGTGCCTGAGCCCGTCTGGAACACGTCCAGGACGAACTGGTCGTCGAACCCGCCGTCGGCGACCTCCTGAGCGGCCTGCGCGATCGCGTCGGCTTTGCGCGCATCGAGTACGCCGAGCTCCCGATTCGCGACCGCGGCGGCCTGTTTGATGGTGCCCAGAGCCCAGATGAAACGGCGGTCGAAGCGTTCGCCGCTGATCGGAAAGTTGTGGACGGCGCGCATCGTTGAAGCGCCGTAATACGCACCCTCGGGCACCTCGAGCGGACCCATCGAGTCGCGCTCGACCCGACGCGGGGGAACAGACCGCGAGCCGGCGGTGGCTGTCATCCCAAGAGTTTAGCCCCGTGGTCACCGATCTGCGGCGGTGGATGCTGGGCTCGGTGACGACGGGATACGCTGATCGCGTGGCCCCGGAGGTATCGACCGGCCAAACCGAAGACGTTCGCGTTTGGATTGGGCGAGTGGTGACTGGCCGGGAAACCGAGCACGAGAAGTTCGTCGAATGGCTCAATGGTGCGGAAGCGCACGAGATCTTCCGCCGGCGCCGGTTGAGCGAGTACCTCCTGACGGAGGAAGCTGGCACCGTGACGGTCGTGTTCAAGGCCCCGCATACAGGTGACCCGCGCATCATGATCGATTTCCTGCGCTATCCCGGGCTGTGGCCGGATTTCTGGGAATTCGTCCGTGGCGGGCGTGCCGAAGACGAGCCGCCACCCAGACTGCCGGAATCGGCAACCAGGGTGCGGTGGCGGCGAGGCGACACGTAGGTGGACCTCGGACTGCGCGGGCGTGTCGCGATCGTCACCGGCTCGAGCCGCGGCATTGGCCGAGCTGTTGCCACGTCGCTGGTCGACGAGGGCGCACGCGTCGTGCTCAACGCGCGTGGCACTGACGTGCTCCGCCGAACTGCCCTCGAGCTTGCCGCACGCGGCGGCGAGGTTGAGGCGGTGGCCGCCGATGTTTCAACAGCTGAAGGCTGCAACGAGCTGTACGAGCGCGCCACGGCACGCTTTGGTGGGGTCGACATCGTCGTGAACAATGTCGGCGGTGGGGCGGC
>JAFAPL010000102.1 GCA_019247135.1 Chloroflexota bacterium
TCTACGACCCGCGCACCTACAACGATCGGTTGCTGCTGGGCCTGCGTGGCATGCTCAGCGAGGCGGAACTGCACTGGCTCCGATTACGGCTGGACGCTGGACGCATGCGCCAGGTGGAACGCGGGGCGTATCAGCAGCACTTGCCGACCGGCCTGGTGCGGCTGCCCGATGGGCGGGTGGTCAAGGATCCCGACGAGCAGGTGCAGGCGATGATCAGCCTCGTGTTCGCCCGCTTCGCGCGCCTCGGCAGTTGCCAGAAGGTGCTCCGCAGCCTGCGCGACGACGGGCTGCTGCTGCCGCGCCATCAGGTGGCCGGGCTGCATGCGGGCCAGCTGTTGTGGAAGAAGCCGACCGACTCGGCGGTCTATGAGATCCTCCGCAATCCAGCGTACGCGGGCGCCTTCGTGTACGGGCAACACCGACCGCACCCCCAGCGTCGGCCTGGCCAGCGGGCGCGGATGGTGCGGGTGCCGATCGCCCAGTGGGCCATCGTCCACCAGGACGCGTACCCTGCCTACCTGCCCTGGGAGCACTTCATGGCCAACCAGCAGCAGCTCAGCGATAACGCCAGCCGTTATGAGCGGTACGCGCGCGCGGCGGTGCGGGACGGGGCCGCCTTGCTGGTGGGGCTGGTGGTCTGCGGTCGGTGCGGCCGCCAGATGCGCGTGGTCTACAAACCCCAGGTCCGCTACGTCTGCAACGCGCTGTGCCAGACCTACGGTGAGGCGAGCTGCCTGAACCTGGCCGGTGCCCCCATCGAAGCCGCCGTGGTGGCGGCCTTCTTCGAGGCGTTGGCGCCGGCCGAGCTGGATCTGCTCGAGGCGGTCCTGGCCCAGCAGCAGGCCGATCGCCAGCAAGTGGCTCACCAGCACGCCGATCGCCTCAAGCGCGCGGCCTACGAGGTGCGCCTGGCGCGCCGGCAGTACGACGCCTGCGATCCGGACAACCGCCTGGTAGCGGCGGAGCTGGAGCGTCGCTGGGAAGTGGCGTTGCGGGCGGAGGTCGAGGCGCGCGAGGCGCACGCGCGCTTCGAGGCCGAGCCACCGGCGCCGACCATTCCGTCGGAGCTCCGCGCGCAGTTGCGCGACCTGGGCCGAGGCTTGCCCGCGTTGTGGACCAGCGAGCGACTCAGGCCCAGCCAGCAGAAGGCGCTGCTTCGGACGCTGATCCGGCGGGTGATCCTCAGCCGGCCCCAGCCCGACACGACCGAGATCAAGATCGTGTGGGTCAGCGGCGCCTTCTCGGTGATGCAGGTCCATCCAGCCATCCATCGCGCTCGCGACGTGGCCAGCCACACGGAACTGCTGATGCGCATCAAGGCATTGGCAGCCGAGGGCTATCAGGACGCGGCGATCGCGGAGTGGCTCACCGCCGAAGGCCTCCGCACCGCGCGGTGCCCGAGCGGGGTCCCGAAAACCACGGTCGGCAAGCTGCGGCACAGCCTGGGGGCAACCTCGGTCACCGAATGCCTCCGCCACCAGCCGAAGTGGGAAGGGCAGTGGACGGTCTGGGGCTTGGCGCGGGCGCTGGGCGTCGACCGGAACTGGCTGTACCGCCGCATCAACAAGGGCTTGCTGCCAGTGAGTCGGCACCCCGCCGCCGGCCACTACTTGATCGCCGACGATCCCGAGTTGCTGGCGCGCCTGCGCACCGCGGTGGAGCAGGGCCGTGGCCACAGGCGGGCTCAGCCAGCGGCTGGGAGACGTTGAGGAAGGCCATGCGTTACGGTTCGCGTTACGCCTCAGACGTGCCACAAACAGCCTCCGCCATGTGTAGGACGTGTGACCAGCCGATGCCATCGCGTCGAGCTCGTTACTGCTCAGACGCCTGCAAGCAGCGCGCCTACCGCTTACGGCAGGTGGACCTGCCAGCGATCGAGGCAGACCAGATACGAGCGGACCTGCGGCGGCGCAGGCAGGTGGTGGTCCACACCATCTACGAGTGCCCAGCTTGCGAGGCGCGCTACCTGGGTGCCCGCCGCTGCTCGGACTGCAACCGGTTCTGCCGAGCGTTGGGGCCTGGTGGGACCTGCCCGCATTGCGATGAGCCGATCCTGATCTCTGAATTGCTGGAGAGCTGATCGACACGCTCAGCTGCCCACCGTGCAGCGACGTTCTCCCCAGGAGGGCATTCTCTTGACAAGGTCAAATCGTTCGTGGCCTGTGCCTTGACGCATGCCGCGATCCGGCGTGGCCACACCGCGCTATACGTGCGCACACCGCGGTTGTTAGCCGAGCTGGCGCTGAGCCGTGGCGATGGCCGCTACGTGCGCCGTCTTGGACAACTCGCCCGAATTGGCCTTCTGGTCCTCGATGACTTCCTGCTGGCACCGCCCAGCGTCATCGAGGCCAAGGAT
>JAFAPL010000107.1 GCA_019247135.1 Chloroflexota bacterium
CAATGACGTCCGTGTCTCGATCTTCGTCGCGGTCGGCGCTGGACTGCTGTTGGGTGCAGGCCTGTTGCTCGAGCGCGCCGGCATCGATCCGGGAAGCCGCGACGAAGACCGAACACGTCCTGCATAGGTTCGATTGCGCCACGCGTGATCGAGTACACGCCAAATTCATGGCGCGATGCCACCTGTCGAAGGACCCGTATCTGTGCGGTCTGTGGTCGTTACACTGCCGTGCGTGCCAGGAGCGAGCGACCGACCCCGAGGACGGCGCAAGGCGCAGACATTGGGCATGACCCTGGCGGTGCTGCTCGGCACCGCGGCGGTCGGACTGGCGGTTCTCGGGACCACACAGAAGCAAGTTCAGATCGGCCTCATCCTCGGCCTGTGGGCAGCATTGATTGGTTTGATCACGCTGTTCGGGATCCGACGGCGAACCGAGCCCGCGGTCATACGTCGCGTCGGACCGGTTGACGATCGCGCCGGACGGGAGCTGCAGCTGCGGTCCGAAGCCGCGAACCGCCTCGAGTATGAAAAGCACCTTCAGGCGCTCGTTCGCTCGGAGATCGGGCGGGCGGTGCAAAACGAGATGGACACGCTGCGCTCTGAGGTCGCGGCCTTGCGCAGCGATCTCGTCGAGAAGGTGCACGGCCAGCTACAGCTCGAGCGGATCGAGACCACGCGTGTGATCGGCTCGGACCTCGAGGCGCTGCAGCACGAGGTACGGCGGCTGGCGGTTGCGGGCAACGTGCTTGCGGCAGGACGCCCTGCCTTGGGTTACCGGGCGCCCGCATTGGACGCGCAAGACCTGCCGCTAGCGCCAGCGGAACCTGCGCTGGCCGCTGATACCCAAGCGACGACGCTGCTGCCTCGGATGGGGGCCGTTTCGCGTGCAGCCTCGGCGAGCTTTGCGCCCAGTGCGACGACGTCCCCCAGCCCAGCCGCTGGTCCGGGGAAAGGCGTGGCTCCGTCCTCGAACGGGACGCTTGGACCGGACGACGGCATCCGCTGGAGCCCGTCGCTTCCGCCGGCGCCGGCTGCGGCTCCCGACACGCCGGAACAGGTCGGACGGCTAGCACCGCGGCTGCCTGCCGAACGTGGCGATCGTGGACTGCCGAGTGCGGCTGCGGCACCGCTCCCTTCCACGCCCGGTTTGCCCTCGCCGGCCTCGCCGGCACCAGGCTCCGTGACGCCAGCCACGCCGCCCCCCGCTTGGCCGCCCGTTGCGGAAAAGGATCCGTTCGACGCCCTGCCGCGCCTCGGCCGCTTTGTGGTGGACGACGCCGACCTGCCGCCCGCTGACGACCGGACTCAGCAGGTCGATGTTCCGGTGCCCGCGCCCTTGACGCGCGCGGACTACGTCGGCCGACGGCGCGCCGTCGACAACGACTCCGAGGGCCTATTACGCCGCTACGACCTGCCCGCGGCCGACTGACGATCACCCCTTTCTTGACCCGCCGGCATCGGCCTGGCTGGTGGCCCTGCGAGGGCAAGTCCGAGCAGCGGCGGCGTCGGGACGTCGGTCGCAACGAACGTGATGGTGGCTTATGCCGGTTCGAACGGCCAATCGCCGTTCGGCGTGACCTGTTGAGCCCGATGTTGTAGCCAGTCCGCGGTGCGGCCAATCTGGGCCGCGATGTCTACGCCGGTTTGATCGGCCAGCAAATAGACACCGTACGCAAGTTCACCGAGCCGGGTCTCCCATTCTTTGGAGGGTCGGAACGGCCTGCGCCCGCGTTCGGTGGCTGTGGTGGCGGCATGCGCTAGTCCACCGAGTTGAGTTTGCAGCTCCAAGAGCAACGCTGGCGCGGTGGCATGAAGCCCAGCAGCCTGTGCGGACCGCACCACGATTTCTTGCACTTCATTCACGGGCAGCGACCATAGCGGAAGTGGGTCCCTGTCCGCGTACGCTCGGCAACCCATGACCACGCATGCCCCGGTCCCGCTTCGCATTGGCGTCATCGGGGCTGGCCGGGTGGGAGCGGTGCTCGGCGCCGCCCTCCCCCGCGTCGGCCATGACGTGGTAGCGGCGAGTGCGGTTTCGGCGGAGTCCAGGCGACGCGTCGACCGCCTGCTGCCGGGAGTTCCTATCCTGGCGCCGGACGAAGTCGTGTCTGCGGCCGACCTCGTACTGATCGCGGTGCCCGACGACGCGCTGCGGCCGCTGGTTGCCGGCCTCGCCGCGACCGGAGTTTGGCGGGACGGCAAGCTCGTCGCGCACACCTCGGGCGCACACGGGATCGGCGTGTTGGATCCGGCGGCGGCCCGCGGCGTGCTGCCCCTCGCGCTTCATCCCGTCATGACATTCGTCGGACGGGATGAAGACCTCGACCGAGTGGCCGGCGCAGCGTTCGGTGTCACCGCTCCGGTCGAGCTCCGTGCGGTCGCAGAGGCCCTTGTAGTGGAGATCGGTGGCGAGCCGATATGGGTGCCGGAGCGCGCGCGTCCGATGTACCACGCGGCGCTCACGCTCGGGGCAAACCACCTGGTCACGCTTGTCACCGATGCGGCCGATCTGCTCAAAAACGCGGGCGTCGACCATCCCGCACGCTTGCTAAGCCCGTTGCTATCCGCCGCGCTTGACAACGCGTTGCGGCTTGGAGATGCCGCACTGACGGGGCCGGTTTCGCGGGGCGACAGCGCGACGGTGGCGACCCATCTCGAAGTG
>JAFAPL010000114.1 GCA_019247135.1 Chloroflexota bacterium
CGGAACAGCTCGAGCGCCTGCTCCAGCAGCGAGCGGGCTCTGAGCGCATGCCCCTCGCTCCCATCGAGAACCCCCAGGCCGCGCAACAGCCAGGCATCGACCATGTTGTCGCGCTTGCCATCGCGGAGCGCGAGGCCTTGTTCGAAACGCACCCGTGCGCCAGCGAAGTCGGCCTGGAACATCAGCATGAGGCCGAGCACCGCCAGCGCCCAGGCTGTGCCTACCGTGTCGTGGCGCTGTCGGCGGATTTCCAGGCACTCAGTGGCAAGCGCGGTCGCCTCGGCCGGATCACCCGCCAGTGAGACGATATTCGCAAGGATCAACAAGCTCTCGGCGAGGCCTGCCTGGTCGCCCAGTGTGCGTCGGATGGTCGCGCTCTCGCGAGCTGACGCCGCGGCCGCTGAGTACTCCCCACGCTCGCGCCGCAGTGCTGCGGCACCGATGAGCGCCCGCGCTCGAACGGGCGACGAAACCGGCGAATCGCGGGCCAGCGCCGCGTCGAGCCAGGTCAGCCCCTCGTTGAGGTGGCCACGCACCTCCCAGAACGACCACAACGCGCCCGCCAGTTGCACGGCGCGCTCGCCGTCGCCGTGGTCCAGCAGCCACCGGAGGGCCACGCGGAGGTTGTCGTGCTCCAGCTCCAGCCGGCTCAGGAGCGCCGGCCCGTCAGGGCCGTCGAGCCGGGGCGCCGCCGCTTGCTCCGCCAGGTCGACGAAAAACGTGGCGTGCCGTCGCTGGGTCGCCTCAAGATCGCTCTCAGCCGCCAGCCGCTCGAGCGCGAACGCACGCAGGGTCTCGAGCATGCCTACGCGCAGACCGCCGTCGGGATCGGGCTCCTTGCGCAGCAGGCTGTGGTCCACCAAACCGGCGAGCCCCTCGAGGAGATCGAGCGCCGGCTCGTCCGTCGTCATCGCCACGGCTTCGGCGGCTGAGAGCGTGCAGCCGCCGGCGAACACACCCAGACCGCGAAACAAGCGCTGCTCAGCCGGCGTCAGCAGATCGTAGCTCCAGCCGATGGCGGCGCGCAGAGCGCGCTGGCGCGGGGGCGCATCCCGCGGGCCGTCGCCTAGCTGCGCCAGGCGGAGGTTGAGGTGGGCGAGCAGCTCGGGTGGCTCCAGCAGGCGGCAGCGAGCCGCGGCCAGCTCGATCGCCAGTGGCAAACCGTCTAGCCGCACGCACAGTTCGGCGAGCGCCCGCGCGTTGCCAGGGGAGAGACCGAATCCTGGCGCGATCGCCGCCGCGCGCTCGATGAGCAGGCGCATCGAGGGCACTTCCGCCAGATCGACCAGGCTCGGGAGTGGCTCGAGCCTCGGCAGCGCCAGGGGTGTGACGTCCAGTCGGTGTTCGCCCGAGACGTGCAGCGGTGCCCGACTGGTGACCAGCAGCGTCACATCCTGGCATGCTGCCAGCAGCCCCACGAGCACCGGCGCCGCCGATAGCAGGTGCTCGAGATTGTCCAGCACGAGAAGCAGCCGGCCACCGCGGAGTGTCCGCGCGAGCGTCTCCAGCAGCGCCCGCCGTCCGGCCTGCCGGACCCCGACCACCTGCGCGATCGTAGGTAGGACCAGCTCGGCTCGCTGGAGCGAGGCGAGCGGTACGAACCACGCTCCGCCTGGGAACTCCGCCTGCATCGTCTGCGCGATGGCCAGGGCCAGGCGCGTCTTGCCGGCGCCGGGCGCACCCGTCAGCGTAAGCAGTCTCACGGCTGGATCGAGCAGGGAGCCTCGGGCATGCTCGAGCTCCGCTTGCCTGCCGATCAGAGTCGTGAGCGGCACGGGCACATGCCAAGTCCGGCCGGGCTCGGCACCACCCGAGGGCGCTCCGCCGCGGCTGCTGTGGCTCGTGGTTGTGCTCACAGCCGTCTGCATCGGCGCCCGCGGGATCGACGCTGATGGTGGGCTGCCATGTTGGGCGCGGTCAACCCGTCGTGTTCGGCCTTCCCGCTGAGCCCCGTCACGCGGCGCTGACACCCAGCCCTGATGATCGCACACGTCGCCGGCGGCCAGCCCGCGGGCGCGCCGCGCCGAGTCGGAGAGCATTTCACGCGTAAGCGCTGGATTTACGCGCAAATGTGCTCTACTCCACCTCTGCAGCGTAGACTCCGATCCGACAAGAGTCTGACCATAGGTCGGCCGCTTGACAGTGAGTTCAACGCGTCGCTCACGGGCGATGCTGTGTCGTGCCCGGCTCGCTCCGGTAGCCTGCTCCACTCCGCGCGAGGCATACGCCGACCTGATGGTCATTGCGCCGGGCATCGCTCCAGCCATTGTTACTGGCATGGCGCTCGGCTTACTCGCTGCATGCGCGAATCCGGGGCGGCCGTGCTGCTCTCGGGAAACGCGCACAAGGCTGCGCCGCTCCGGGCCGAGCCGCACGTTACTACCGTGCTCCGCTTCTGGGCCGTCTGCATCGCTTGCGACAAGTTGCGGGCCAGCCACTGCTGATCGGGCGGATGACCTGCAGCGGGCTGACGCCGCTCAGCAAATTCGGTTCCGCCGCCGTGTTCCACTC
>JAFAPL010000118.1 GCA_019247135.1 Chloroflexota bacterium
CCATCGCCACGTCTTCAACGTGATCGATCGCCCACGACGCCTCCTGATGACCACCACCGAGACACGACCGGATGGGTCGAGCTTCGACACGGAGACCGAGATCAGGTTCGAGGAACACGGCTGGCAGACGCTGATGACGGTGCGTCAGATGGGATTCCCTACAGAAGTGCTTCGCGACGAGCATACCGTCGGTCTGCCCGAAGCTTTCGCCCAGTTTGAGCGTTTTATCGGTGGAGAAGTCCAGGGATTGCACGCGGAGCACCACGGGACTGGCTCGGACACGACCAAGTGAGCGCTCGCTCGCGCCGCACGTCTACCGCTATCACCTGCATCCTCACCCCAAACAAGTGCGGTGCGGTCCCATCGCACTGGCGGGATAACCCAATTTGTCGGCAGTTCCTCCGGGCCGAGCGCGATGCGGAGACGAGTGCGAGCTTCGGTCCGTGCGCTCAAGCGCCGTTCACCTGCTGACTGAGCTGCGGCGGCGGTGGGCGCTCAAGCACGTCGAGCGAGCGCGATGTGTCGGCTATAGCCTGGAGGCACGGCAGCTCATCGAGCGACGCCAGACCCAGGTACGCGAGGCACTCCACTGTGGTCACCAGCACCGCGGGTGCATCAGGCCACGGGCGCTGCTCGGCAACGAGCTTGCGCTGCAACGGAAAGCTGACCGCCGCGTCGCTGTTCGGGCCGCGGGTCTCGTCGATGCGCGCGGCTGACCGGCTGGCCGTCAAGGTCGCGAGTAGGCTGGCCAGGAGATAGGGTTTCTCTTCTTGGGTGTGCCGCACGGCGCCCCCTCACCTGCAAATTGGTCGTCGGCGACGTTGAAGCTCCCTTGCAGGACTATCAACGAAAGGGAAACCAGTGCCTGACCAACTGCATCGTAAATCGCTATCTCTTCGCGGGCCGCGGCGCGCTCTCGCCGTCATAACCTTGGAGATCGCAAGGACACGAACCAGTGCAAACGTCAATAACTACCTCGGCGTTCTTTCGCTTCTGGCAAAACATTACGGTCACCCCAGACGAGCTGGCGCTGATGAACGCCAACATCAACAAGGTCACCGATCGGCTGCGAGAGGTGTTTCCATGGCGGACTGCGCCGGCGGGACCGAATCCGGTTGATCCGTGGGCGGGACGACGGCGTCCGGGCGACCATCCGGTCAGCATTTTGATTGGTGACCTTAGCCCGGTTGCGTTTCCATTAGAGCTTGTCGACATCGAATTGATGGGATCAGCGCGCCGTGAGACGGTTGTGCGTCCCACATCGGACGTTGATCTCCTGGTTGCGTTCCAAGCCGACCAGCTTGTGCTGACGTCATTCTCCCCGCGCAGTCTGCTGCTGCGCGTGTCCGAAGCCCTTCGCGGCGTCGGCTCAGACCTCCGTATCTGGCAGGGTGAGGCAGTAACCGTCTCCTTTGACGCAGGCCCCGACATCGACGTGTTCCCGGCCTTGCATATGCGCAGCAGTAGTGTCGTTCACTTTCCGCGGCGCGGCCGAATGTGGACCATGTCCGCACCCCCGGTTTTCGACAGAAAATTCCTGGAATCAAACACGGCCCGCGGCAATCGCCTGATTACGGTTGCGAAATACGTCAAAGTCTGGAATTACCATTCGGGCAGACCCTTCCAGACATTTCATCTGGAAGCCTTAATCGAACGTGATGTCGTGGAAATTGATCCCCGCAGTCGAGTTTCGGTGCACAACTTCTTCCGCGGAGCATTGCCGGCCGGACCTCAGTTTCTGTTGGTCGGTTCTCCAGACGGCATCTACTCGGACTTATCGTATTACATGTCTGGTCGGGCGCGCGCAATTGCGATGACGGCGCTGGCAGAGGCGGCGTTCCTGTCAGGTCGTGCACTCGGCCACGAGGATCGAGGTGAGTATCAAAACGCAAACGCTTGTTGGCGAGAATTGTTTGGCGAGCGCTTTCCCGTCGACCCGGAGGAGATACCGGCCGGGGCACCCGACGCACCTCAAAGTCCTGACGGGCAGAAGGTTGGATATGCTGCCACTCCCACCGATGAACCCGACGTCGCTGATCCCGATGACTACGATGCGGAATTGACCGAACGGCTCGCCCATCCACAGGAGGGACGATCAGGTTCAGTCCACGAGATCATTCTGCCGCCTGGGTTTGTCCTGACATATGACGAGGCGAACAAGAGAGGCGATCTCACACCCGACAATCTTGTGCTCTATGCTCGCCAGCTGCTCACAGAGGGTCGTAACGACGACGTCCGCATCTTATTGGAGCAGGCGGTTCCCGCCTTTAGGGAAGTCTTCGGTCCTGACGACTCGCGCACGAGGGAGGCTCAAGAGGTGCTTACGTTGGCGACCTCCCAGTAGACGACTTCATGACGGGCCCGCAGCGAAAACCGCGTTGAGTGTGTCCCTGGAATCAAAGGAAAACAACTCCGAACGGTTGCCTTGCTGTCAGAATGGCGCTTTGACCCAGAACGCGTCATTCTCATAGTCCGACTCGCCCGTCTCCAAGCTCCGTCGCGCTATGCGGTACGCCCATGTAGGGACGCGGATCGGCGGCTGAGAATTGAGCTGGTTGCGGCGAGCGCTGAGTTCGCGCAGTTCACGCTCCAGCTCTGTCGAAGTTCCTCGGGCGAAGCGCACGCGGACATCACGGAATTGAGCAGCGTCGTTGCGCAATGCCAGATAGGCCGAGCCTTTGGTTTCATAACCGCGCGCCGTGTCCTCAGGACGGAGAAATGCTCGTGCGGCAGTCAGCAGCGTCGCCGCGAGAGCGAGGCCAGCCGTGAGTCGTGGATCTTGAAGAAATGCGGCTGAGACTGCGGCGCCGGCGGAGGCAGTCGCCGCCAGTAGCGACGATGGCAGCCCGAGGAAGATTGCGACCGTGGCCCATCGCGCCGCGGCCACCTGCTGCGATCGCCCGGAGTACAGCGAGTCAATAACAAGCTTATTCGCCTCGTTCCACACGGTCCGGCGGAACTCCACGTCACCGCCGCTGACGGCAGCCGTGCTAGTGTGTATTACGCTCCCGGATTGTTCACTCGTCACGCGGATTACTCTGTCGGAAACTCACGCCCAAAAAGCTCCCTCACAAGAGCCAGGGCCGAACGAACGTCGGCTCGATTCACTGCAGATACACATCCGGCCATCGTGCTGGAGGCGTATTTAAGCTCATGACTGACCCGTGCCTCTACCTCAGATGAAACCTCCTCCCCGAGATCCTCAACAAACCTGTTTGACGGTCCGAGGTGAGAGA
Source organism: Chloroflexota bacterium (assembly GCA_019247135.1). The sequence goes on from JAFAPL010000118.1 coordinate 3,237, forward strand.
ACGCGTCCCCTCGAGTCATGGCCGTTTCGAAGAAGTGCTGGAGGTCGACTGGCCAATTTCCACTTAGAGTGGCGTGTTGTCGATGGAGGACGTCCTCGATATACCTGGTGGGCAGGCCTGCGTTGCGGTGCCGGTTCCAGCTCATCAGCATTCGCGCCAGCATCGAAAGATGACCTCGGAGCTTAATGTCACGCTCGGCAAAGGATGCGTCGAAACGTACAGGATCTGATCGCAGCCAGGCACCGCGGCCGCGACGAGGAAACAAGAAGGACGGTCCAGTGTCAGGCGAGTGAACAGCTGGATAGAGGTCGATGAATGGAGGTTGGCCAAAGTCGAGTCGCACGCAAGCGCCTGCGTAGACTTCACCTGATGCCTCCACTTGATTGAGTACGTCGGCCATCATCTGCAAAAAGGCCTCGCCGTCGTCGAATAGCGCCGTGATATCCGGCGACACGCGACCTATCTGAGCATGTGGCTCCACACGCGCCTCGAAGGCAACGAGTAGGTTGAGAGGCGCCAGGTCGTGGGGTGCGATAAGGGTGTTGCGTTGCCACGACCCGAACCAGCGGGCTCCTATATAGCGAAGTTGGGCATTCCCGATTTGCGCATTTCTCACGTACTTCCGCGCGGCCACCTGGAGATCGAGCATGGACACACTGGCGAACACGGCGTCGACGGCCGCATGGGCACGATTGCCCCGCAATTGCAACGCCACCTCATCAGCCGGTGGAACTCTCGTGCGGCGAGCGAATTCCGTGAAGGCCCTGGCAATTCGGACACGTACCAGGTTGCTACGTGCTCGCCCGACGATGTCCTCGTTTTCAGAGTCGGCTGCGAGCACGTATGCGGCTTCCGCGGCATCCAATTCTCCGCGCTCCTCCAGCAAGAGGCCCAGGTTGAAGCTGGCGGGGTCAGCGGCTCTGGGAACTGAAGAAGTCGCGGCCAACCGATATGCAACGCTCGCGCCGTAAACATTACCCTCCTGCTTCAGAACGCGTCCCCACTGATATGTGGCGGGCCCGCTCATCTCGGACATCGGGGATTCCATCACCGCGCGGTAGGCCACCCTGGCTTCGGAGAGGCGCTGCTGGTTTTTGAAAAGATCCCCAAGCGCGAAGAGTGCACGGCCAGAGACTTCGCGCTCCGGCGACCCGACGGCCTGCAGGTAGGCGGCCTCCGCATTGTCGCCTCGACCCTGTCGCTGGTATAGCATGCCGCTTTCCAAGGCAGCCCGTGTTGAGGTCAAAGCATCGCTAGACTCGATGGCGTTCGCAAAGGCCAGTTCCGCTTGTGGGAGCATGCCTTGCGCCTCGAAAAAGCGGCCCCAATTCAGGTTTGAGGCACCGACCGGGTCAGGAAATCCCAGCTCGACTGCTTTTGCATAACAGGTCTGAGCAGTCCCAGAGTCACCTCGGATCTGGGCCAATCGGCCCAACTCGGCAGCCGCCAGCGCGGCACCTGTCCCGCCTGCGTCAAGCACACTCTGAAAGCCAGCCTGCGCTCCGTCGAAATCGCCCTGATTGCTCCGGAGCATCGCGAGCCTGAAGGCCGTCGCGTTGTCCATCCGTGACTGCTCACTCGATTCTTAGCTTGCCTGAGCGGGGGCAGGGCACTCCTCAGCGAACACCAGATGCACCTGGCGGCCGTCACCTCGCGCGGGACAAGGCATAGTCGCGCCATGGACCGGATGTGTCAAGCCCTGCAATGTGAGCCGCGGAACCCGTCCCAGTCCCGACCACGCACCAGGCGGTGCGAGAAGCGCGCTCCGGTGTGCGTCGCAACCACCGAGCCGCCGCACGCGGCAAGGCCGCTCTGATGACTTAGGACCTGCGTCGAGTGATGGCGCTGCTGCGCGAGTCGCCCATCGCCCTGCGCGATCGGGCGCTGTTGTTGCTCGGCTTCGCCGGCGCCTTCCGTCGCTCGGAGCTGGTCGGCCTCGACATCGAGGACCTCGAGTTTTCTCCACGCGGTATCCGCGTCGTGCTGCGCCGCTCCAACACCGACCAGGAGGCGAAGGGACGGCCTGTCGGGATCCCGTACGGGGCCATGCTGGAAACGTGCCCTGTTGGGGCGGTCGAGCGATGGCTGGCGCACGGCCGCGGCGTGCTGCCGGCGGAACGAGCGCGGGCCGCTGTTCCTCTGCGCTTCGCCGGCCAGAGCTTGCGCGCCGGGCTGGCCACCTCGGCCGCTGCAGGCGGCGTGTCTGAAGGCGCCATGAACCAGACGGGCCACCGCAGCCTGACCATCGTCCGCCGCTATATCCGGGACGGCGAGCTCTTCCGCGACGACAATGCCGCGCGCGGCGCAGGGCTCTAGCGGCTGCGTAGCCGTGGACTGTCTGTCACGGACTCCAGCAGCTGATGTGGGTCGCCATTAGGATGATGAAAACCAGTCTTGGGGGGACGCGCTTGCAGATGGCGTATACGAGCCTGGGTGACGAGGAAGTGCGACCACTGATGGGGCAGGTGCCTGAGTAATGCACCTGCTTGAACGCCAGACGCAGCTCGACACCCTTGCGACCCTTACCGATGAGGGTGCGACCGGCCATGGGCGCCTGGTCGTCATTGGCGCGGTGAAGCTGGGGTCGGAAAAACCGCGCTCGTGCAGCAGTTCTGCGCCTCGATGCGCTCGCGCGCCCAGGTGATGCTCGGCGCCTGCGATCCGCTTTCGACGCCGCGCCCGCTCGGCCCACTGCTCGATATCGCCTCCGACCTGGGCGACCACCTGGCGCAGCTGTTGGCGGACGCAGCGCCTCGCCCCGCCGTGTTCGCCAGCATGCTGTCGGCGCTGGCCAGCGTCGACCGTCTGCCTCTGATCGTCTTCGAGGACCTCCACTGGGCCGACGAGGCCACACTCGATTTGCTGCGCTTTCTCGGCCGGCGGATCGGCAGCTGCCGCGCGATGCTGATCGCCACCTTCCGTGACGATCAGGTCGGTGCGCGTCACCCGCTGCGCGTCGTCCTTGGCGATCTTGCGAGCACTAGCGGCGTACAACGATTGAGTGTGGCGCCGCTTTCGCCTCAGGCGGTGGCTACGCTTGCGGCTGGCAGCGGCTTGGCACCACTCGAGCTGCACCGACGCACGGGTGGCAATCCGTTCTTCGTCACCGAAGTGTTGGCAGCCGGCGGTACGACGACACCTCCGACCATTCGTGACGCTGTGCTCGCGCGGCTGGCGCGTCTCTCGGATCGCGCGCGGGACGCACTCGATGCCGCCGCGGTCATCGGCTCGCGCTGCGACCCCGTCCTGGTGGAACTCGTCCTGCCGACTGACGCTGAGAGCCTGGACGCGTGTGTCGAAGCCGGCGTGCTCACGGTCGATGGCCCAGCGCTCGCCTTTCGCCACGAACTCGTGCGAGAAACCGTTCTGGATGTGCTGCCCCTCCACCGCCGCAGACTCCTGCACCGGCGAGTGCTGGAGGCGATGGTCGAGGCTGGAATGCGTGACGACCTGTTGGCGGCGCTCGCGCATCACGCCGAAGCCGCCGGCGATGACCAAGCAGTACTCAAGTACGCCACGGCCGCTGGGCGTCGCGCGTCGCAGATGGGCGCCCACCGCGAGGCGGCGGCGCAATACGCACGCGCGCTCCGCTGGTCCAACAGCGCGGCGCCGAGACAAAGGGCCGAGTTGCTCGAAGCACTCGGCCTTGAGTGCTACCTGACCGATCAGGCGCCCGAGGCGATCGAAGCGCGGCGAGCCGCCGCGGAGATCTGGCGTGACCTGGGTGAGTCTGAACGGCAAGGCGACAACCTGCGTTGGCTGTCGAGAACGTATTGGATCGCTGGCCGCAACGCCGAAGCCGAGGAGGCAGACCTCGCGGCGCTCCGCGTCCTGGAGGCGCTATCGCCAGGCCTGCCGCTCGCCTGGGCATTCGCGAACCATGCCCAGCTCCGCCTTCTC
>JAFAPL010000120.1 GCA_019247135.1 Chloroflexota bacterium
GAGAAGGCGCTCTTTCGCCTGGCCAAGCGCGGCGAGGCAGTCGTCCTGCACACGCTGTCCCCCCAGGAGCTTCGGCCGGCGCTCGGCGGCGACGTTCGGCTGATCGATCGCGAGTCGGGCGCGCGCGTGCCCCTGACGTTGAACAACGACGCCATCCGCCTGTACGGGCAGCGACTGGCAGAGTGGAAACGCGCGGTCGAGTCCTTCTGCGCCCGCCACGGCCTCACCTACGTGCCGATCGACACCGGCGACTCGCTGGAAGCGCTCCTCTTCGATACCCTGCGGCGCCGACACGTGGTCCGATGAGCCTCAACCTGCTCGTCCCGCTCGGTCTGGCCCTCGGCGTCACCCTGCCAGTGGTCGTCGCCTTCTATCTGCTGAAGGTTCGGCGGCACGACGAGGAGATCTCGTCGACCTTTCTGTGGAATGACCTGATCCGCGACCTGGCCGCGCACGAGCCGTTGCAGCGGCTGAAGTGGAACGTGCTGCTCGCCCTGCAGTTGATCGGGCTCGCCCTGCTGACCGTTGCCCTGGCGCGGCCGTTCCAGGAGCAGCAGGGCTCCCAACCGGTCCACGCGGTGTTTCTCCTGGACGGGACGGCGAGCATGCAGGCGACCGACGTCCAACCGTCGCGCTTTGCGCGCGCGGTGGACCGGGCGCGGAGCAAGCTCACCACGCTCCCCGACAACTCGCTCGCGACCGTGATCCTCGCCGCCGCCCATCCCGAGGTGCTGATCTCCAACGCCAGTGACCGCAGCCAGGTTGACCGGGTCCTGTCGGGGGCCCAACCGTCGGGCGCGGCCGGCGATATGCGCGAGGCGCTGCTCCTCGCCCGGTCACTCGGCGGCGACCCGTCGTCCCGTCGGGTGTACCTCTTCACCGACGGCGCCTTCAACCTCCCACCCGATCTACCCGACGATCTTGGCTCGGTGGAGGTCGACCAGGTGGGCACCGCGGACGCGGGGAACCTGGCCGTCACCGCCATCTCCAGCCGGCCCGACCCGCGCGACAACCGCCAGCAGCAATTGTTCGCCCGCGTCGAAAACTTCTCGCCTCGTCCGAGCCACGCCAATCTGACGCTGACCATCGACGGCCAGCAGGCTGACCAGCGATCGCTCGACCTCGACGCGAATGCCTCGTCCGACCAGGTGTTCGACGACCTGCCGCCCGGCGCGCGGACCGCGAGTGTCACCGTCAGCGGCGCCACTCGCGACAACTCCCTGGCCCTCGACGACACCGCCTACGCGGTGCTGGTCGACCACAAGCCGGCCCAGGTGCTGCTCGTGAGCCCGGGCAACGAGTTCCTCGAGAAAGTCCTGACGCTGTTGCCGAATATCGATCTCTACAAGATCGACGCCAAGCGCTACCTGGACATCGAGGCCGACCGCTACGACGTCGTCATCTTCGACGGCTACGAGCCGCCGCTGCTGCCGAAGGGCAACCTGCTGATCGTCGATCCGCCGGACCGCGGTCCGATTCAGACGACCGGCACCATCCACCGCCCTGGCCTGGGCAGCTGGGATCAGGCCGACCCGTTGCTGGCCTTCGTCGACATTCAGGACCTGTCGATCAACACGGCCAGCAAGTTGGACCTGCCGCACTGGGCGAAGCCCCTGATCACGGCAAGCGATGGCACCCCCCTCCTCGCCGCCGGGCAGGACGGTGACCGCCGCGTGGTCATGATCCCGTTCGACCTGAAGGACACCAACCTGCCGCTGTCGCCGGCGTTTCCCATCTTGATGTCCAACATCTTCGCCTACCTCGGGCCAAGTGGCGTGGTGCAGGAGCCGAGCATTCAGACGGGCGAGAGCGAGGTGCTCGCACCGCTGCCCCAGGTCGAGACCGTGCGGGTGACCGCGCCGGGCGGCCAGACGACCGATTTCAAAGCCAACGCCGGGCCCGCGGTCTTCAGCGCCACGAACAGCCCGGGCCTGTACCAGGTCCAGCAGTTGACGAGCGGTGGACAGCAGACCGTCGACGAGGACGTGTTCGCGACCAACCTGACCAACCGCGACGAGAGCAACATCCGGCCTCGGCTGACGGGCCTCGGCGGCACGGACACCGGGCCCGGCCTGACCGCCCTGCTCCAGAAGGAGCTCTGGGCGCTCCTGGCGGCGCTGGCCCTGCCGCTGCTCCTGTTCGAGTGGTTCTGGTTCCACCGGCGCGTCTGACATGGATCTGCCAGTCACCTGGGCGGCCCCCCTGCCCGACTTCGGGTCGGCCGCCGTTCGCCACCGCATCCGTATCGGCGACAGCGTCTTCCGGCTCGAAATCTCGGCCATCCAGCGCGACGTGCCGCGCGAGCCAGACACCCACCTGGTCCACCTCGGCGTGTTTCGCGGCGACCAGCCGCTGACCGCGGCGGACCTCG
>JAFAPL010000121.1 GCA_019247135.1 Chloroflexota bacterium
GATATTGAACAGCGAGCCCATACCCGTGACCTGGGCGGGCACGCCCAGCTTGTCGAACACCGCCGTCAAGCGGGAGCGCGCGCGCTCGCCGAGCGAGTTCAATCGCTCATACACCTCGGGCGTCAGCAGCTCCAGGGTCGCTATGCCGGCGGCCGTACCCACCGGGTTCCCGTTGAACGTCCCCCCATGCGGGATCGCCGGCCCGTTCGCGCGTGGATCGAGCTGAGACATGATGTCCGCCCGGCCGCCGAAGGCTGCCACGGGATACCCGCCGCCGATGATCTTGCCCATCGTGGTCAGATCGGGAACGACTCCGTAGATCTCCTGGGCGCCACCGCGCGACAGCCGCAGCGAGATCACCTCGTCCATCACCAACAGCGTCCGGTTTGTCCGGGTCAGCTCACGCAGGCCGCGCATGAACTCTCGTGTCGCCGGCAGCCCGACGGCGCCCATGTACGGTTCCACGAGAACAGCCGCCAGGTCGTCGCCTGTCTCACGTACCACGCGCGCAACGGCCTCCAGATCGTTGTAGGGCGCGCTCACCACCGTCGACCGCACCACGTCGGGGATGCCGACGCTGGTGCGGGAGGCCGCGTAATCGTGCGTGCCGTGGTAGCCGCCTTCGAAGATGAGGACCTTGTCCCGTCGGGTGAACCCGCGCGCCAGGCGAATCGCGAACATGGTCGCCTCGGTGCCGGAGTTCGCGAACCGCAAGCGCTCCACCGAGGGCACCCGCTCCGATATCAACTCCGCCAGGTGCAGCTCGTTGGCGGTGGGAGCCGCGAAGGCCGACCCGCGGCCGACCTGCTCCACGACAGCCTGGTTGACCGCCGGGTGGGCGTGTCCGAGGATCAGGGACGTGTAGTTCGCCAGGAAGTCGACCCGGCGGTTGCCGTCAAGGTCCTCGGTCCAGCAGCCCTCGCCGCGCACCATGACCGGCGGATACGGGTCGAAAAAGACGGTTGTGCGCGTTGTGCCTCCGGCGAGCCGACCGACCGCTCGCTCAAAATGCGCACGCGAGCGCGGGTTCTTCTCAATGTAGCGCTCGAGCACCTGGTGCAAACTCAACGACCGTGCGCCGACAGTGGAGGAGGTCATAGTGCCGGCCATGCTATCACTGGCCGCGTGGCCACACTCGACACGCCGTTCGAGATCATCAGCGCGGCCGTAGCACGCGAGGTGCTGCCATCGGGTGTACTGGCGGTAGCCGATGCCGAGCGGGTGCTGCGCCTGGAGGCGTACGGGCCAGTCGAGAAACCGGACTCCATCTTCTTGATCGCATCAATTACCAAACCGATCGTCGCCACGGCGGTGATGCGCCTGGTCGAAGAAGGCCAACTCCTGCTGAACGAGTGCGTCACGCGCTTGATTCCAGAATTCGACGTCAACGGCAAAGATGACGTGCGCGTGTGGCATTTGCTCACGCATACCTCCGGTCTGGACGAGAACTGGATCTCGCTGAATGGCGGTGACCCAGCGCGAGCAGACTGGCAACAGATGCTGAACGCTGTCGGCCACGCTCCATTGCAGTTTCGTCCCGGCAGTCGTTACGCGTACTGCAACCCGAGCTATTTCCTCCTGGCGGAGCTCATTCGGCGCGCCACCGGACGTGAGTATGCCGAAGTCCTGAACGACCTGGTGTTGGAGCCGCTCGAGATGCGTGACACCTCCTTTACGCCGCCGGAGTCCAGGCGAGTCGCAACGGTGCACGATCCGCCGTGGTCGGACGATGGCGAGCGCGCGAACTGGATCAGACTACGGAATCCGAGTGGTGGTCTCTGGTCGACCGCGAGTGACCTCGTGCGCTTCGGGCAGATGCTGCTGCATCGCGGCGCACCAGTTCTGAGCCCGGCGGCGTTTACCGCGATGACGTCGCTCCACACCGAAGGCCTGCCGAACGTGACGCCCAGCGGAACGTATGCCAGCTATTACGCGCTCGGCTACAGCAAGAGCGGGCCGCACGGCGAGCGCGGCCCGTCACATGAGCTGCGCAGTCACGAGGGCTTCGGCCACGGCGGCGCGACCGGCACGTACCTGTGGGTGGAGCCGGCGCTCGAGCTGGTGTTCGTCTTTCTGAGCAACCGCTGGGCAACGGACGACGACACGTTCCGCCGCGCGCTGAACGCGACGATTGCCTGGCGTTCGCGCACGCTCTCGACGCGGACAGAAACTCGCCCGCAGCCCACTTGAGCGAAAACTCACCCGCCCGCCACTTGAGCGAAAACTCACCCGCCCGCCACTCGAGCGAAAACTCACCCGCCCGCAGCTTGAGCGAAAACTCGGCCCCGCCCGCAACTTGAGCGGAAGCTCGGCTCGCCAGCAACTTGAGCGGAAGCTCGGCCCGCCAGCAACTTGAGCGAAAGTCGGCGACAGGCAAGCCGGGCGGAAACTCACCCGCCAGCAACTTGAGCCGGAAGCTTGGCCCGCTCGCCACTCGAAGAAAACTC